>DAOWED010000155.1 GCA_030638685.1 Candidatus Heimdallarchaeota archaeon
AATGAGGGTTTAACATGTCAAATAAAAAAACTATAATTCAGTATATTTCACTCACATTGCTGGTGATTTATTTATTAACAACTACTCCTGTAATCACAGCTAATGGCGAGGCTGTAATTGGGTATGGAGGATATGTTTCATCAGATGAAATCGAATCCGGTTCTGAAGTAACCTTTTTTGGAAGTATAAAAAACAATTGGACCGGAGAAATCACAGTAAACGCATTCCACGTTAAAATTGTTGATGCTTCAAATGAAGACGATATCAGTAAATCGATTTACAATATAACCTATTCAGAAGATAGATCCGCAGTTTCAGTTCATTCCTCATATACAGCATATGAGAAAATAACGGTAAAAGATTCAGCTGGAACCTATAATGTCTCAATTTACTTCACGATAACATACGGATCAAATAATACTGATGCATATTCACTTATAAATCAAACATTAGAAATAACACAAACATATGAAGCTCCCAGAGTAGCTTTTTATGCAGTTGTAACTCTATTTCTAGCACTAGCAGGTTTGATGGTTTATTCATTAGTTAACCGATTTAGACGGTAAAGTAATTATATATTCTCCCCTTCAATTTTATTTTTATATAGAATTCTAACTTTCTTCTTCAGTTTTGGTTGTTTCTTCAGTTTTGGTCGTCTTTTCAGTTTTGGTTGCGAAAATCAAGAATCCGGTATGTCCAATCATTCTTGTTGAAGGTCTGATTGCTCCTTTTTTAATCTGAATATCTCTTCTCATCATCTCAAACACTTCAATCCTCTTGAATGAATGATTATCAAGTGCCAATGTGGTTTTTTCTATTTGATTATAAGTCGGTTGGAAGATACAAACAGTGCCACATGAAGCCAATGCATCCCACGCATGGGCAATAACTTCCCAAGGATCAACTAGATCGAGTATAATGGCATCAACTTGATCTTGAAAGAATCCTTCTCTTACATCATGTAAGAAAAATTCAACATTGGAGATTTTTGCCTTTTCAAGGTTTTTCCGAGCAGTATTTGATGCACTTTCTCTTATATCATAAGTATACACTTTTCCAGAAGGCATGAGTTGAGCAGCTATTATTGCAGTTAAAGCTCCGCTTCCTGTTCCTGCTTCAATTACTCTAAGTCCATCTCTCAATCCGGTGAATAGTGAAATGATTGCTGCATCTTCGGGGTAGATTATTTGTGATTGGTGTTTGAAGAAATTGATCAAATCTCGTAAGCTTGGTTTGAGTAAAAGTGCTTTTTTACCATTTGGGAGTTCATATTCTGATCCATATTTTTGATTAATCAAATCAATATGAGGAATAACTCCAAAATGTGTGTGAAATTCATATGTTTCATGCACTGAAATTAACCATGATGTTCTTTCTTTGACATAAACTAAAACTAAGTCTCCGACTTTTATTATATCACTATTTTCATTTATTGTATCATTCACTATTAGCGCCTTCTTCCTTATCGATTTTTGCAATTTCCTTTTGAATAAATTGTTGAACTTGATCGTTCTGTTCTTCATCTTCTTCAGTAGATGGAGGTGGGTTAAGATAGGGATTATATAAAATATCCAATACTGCAATTGTAAAACCAATCAAAACTCCAAAAAATAGCATTAAAGCTTGAGTCAGATTTGAACCGGGGTTGATTTGCTCTGCTAAAAACCACCCTCCAAGACCTCCTCCTAAGCTTAGAATAATAGGAGTAGTCATTGCATATGCAAATTTGATTCTGGTTTGTTTCTTATTACTCATTATTTTAACTTGATCTTACCATTTAAAAAATGCTAGATAAGTAATTTAGAAAGGTATTACTTATCTCTAAGCGTTACCTTTTCTTGAAATATTAAGCTTAACTCAAAAGGCAGAATTTGAGTTTTTATTAGATAAGAATTGAAAGAGATAACTGAGGGGCAAAATAAGTCATTTTGTAGTAACTATTTAATCCATCATTTAAAATGAGTGTTATTTGACGAGTAATGAAAATTATATTTATGACTATTAGATTCGTTGTTTAAGGAAAAACCTTGATCAAGAAATGATCAAAAATTACAAAGTGATCAAAATGACACAAATAAAATGGGTTTACAACTTTGATGATGGCAATTCGACAATGCGAAATCTTCTAGGTGGAAAAGGAGCAAATCTAGCTGAAATGACAAATTTGGGACTTCCAATTCCAAGTGGTTTTACAATAACAACTGAGGCTTGTGTTTATTATATGGAGAATCAAACATACCCCGACATGTTAAATGAACAAATTATTGATGAGCTAAAAAACGTAGAAGCAAAAATGGAGCAAGAATTAGGTAATACTGATTCTCCTTTATTACTGAGTGTAAGATCTGGCTCAAGAGTATCAATGCCTGGGATGATGGACACTGTACTTAATTTGGGATTAAATGATAAAACCGTAAAAGGATTAGCAGCTCTGACAGACAACAAAAGATTTGCCTTAGATTCTTACAGACGTTTAATTCAAATGTTTGGAACAGTAGTGTTTTCATTAGATTCTGAACATTTTGAAGATGTTTTAACAGAGAAGAGAAATGAAGAGAAAGTTAAATTTGATAGTGAGATAAGTGTTAAGGGATTGGAGGATGTAGTTGATAAATTCAAAGCAGTTTTTAAGAAGGATACAGAAATGGACTTTCCTCAAGATCCAAAAATTCAATTAGATTATTCAATCAAAGCAGTTTTTGATTCATGGAATGCAGCAAGAGCAATAACTTATCGTAAAATTGAAAGTATACCAGATACATGGGGAACCGCTGTAAACGTGCAATGTATGGCGTTTGGAAATATGGGTGACGATAGTGCTACTGGTGTAACTTTTTCACGCAGCCCCGTAACTGGAGAAAAAACACTTTACGGTGATTTTCTGGTAAATGCTCAAGGAGAAGATGTTGTTGCTGGAATACGACAAACTCTACCTATAGCTGAACTTGAAACAATAATGCCCGAAATTTACAAAGAATTTGTTGAAATATCTGATGGTCTTGAAAAACATTACAAAGAAATGCAGGATATAGAATTTACAGTTCAAAAAGGAAAATTGTATATTTTGTAGACAAGAAATGGAAAAAGAACAGGAGCTGCTGGAGTTAAGGCCGCTTATGATATGGTGGGAGAAGGATTAATTGACAAAGAAGCTGCAATACTTCGAATAACTCCTGGAGATATTGAAAACATTCTATTCCCAAGAATTAGCTGGCATACTCCTCAGAAAAACGTTGAAATTGATTCAAAGATAATACCAGTTGAAACTATTGGAAAAGGTTTAGCAGCGAGTCCTGGCGCAGCCACAGGAAAAGTAATTTTTGATTCTGATGAAACAGTTGCATTAGCATCTGAAGGTGAATCTATTATTCTTGTTCGTCATGAAACAACTCCAGAAGATGTTCATGGAATGTATGCAAGTAGAGGCGTAGTAACCGCAACCGGTGGTTTAACCAGTCATGCGGCAGTTGTTGCCCGGCAAATGGGTCGACCCTGTATTGTTGATACTGATAGTCAATCAATTATGAGAGTGGATCTTAAGAAAAAAATTATCCGTTCAGGAGATGTGATTATTAGAGAAGGAGACTTCATTACTATGGACGGTTTTTCTGGGAAAATCTACAAAGGTGAATTACCAACAGAAAAACTTTCAGAACTTCCTTCAGAACTCTCAAAAATATTGAACTGGGCTGATACTTACTCAAAACTAGAGGTTCGAGCTAATGCTGATAGTCCTGCTGATAACAAAAGAGCCTTTGAATATGGTGCAATAGGTGTAGGATTATGCAGAACTGAACATATGTTCTTTGATGAAGGACGTTTACCAATTATGCAAAAAATGATTCTTGCTGATAATAAAGAGGAAAGAATTTCATTTCTGAACATACTTTTTGAATTTCAAGAAGAGGATTTTTATGAAATTTTTAAGTCAGCTGAAGGTAAGCCCATAACTATCCGGCTAATTGATCCTCCATTGCATGAATTTTTGCCCAAAGAATTAGATCTTGTTACAGAAATGTTTGAGATGAGATTAGAAGCAAACGATGAATTGAGTGAAGATCAACAAAAAGAACTTCAAACAAAAGAGAAACTTCTAGTAAGAGTACAAGAGATTAATGAAATGAATCCAATGCTAGGGATCCGAGGTTGTCGCCTCGCCATCCTATTCCCTGAAATAGTGGAGATGCAAGCAAAGGCAATATTTACTGCAGCAGCAAGGTGTGAGAACAAAGGTTATGATGTCCATCCTGAAGTAATGGTTCCTTTGGTTGGTTTTGATACTGAGTTTCTTGAGATACGAAAAGTAATTGATAGAGTTGCTGAAGAAGTTTTCTCCGAGACTGGAATTATAGTGGATTATTTGGTTGGAACGATGATTGAAGTCCCTAGAGCCGCACTTACAGCTGGTGAAATTGCATCCGGAGACAAAGGAGCTGAGTTCTTTTCATTTGGAACAAATGATCTACATCAAATGACATTAGCATTTAGTAGAGATGATGCCGGTAAATTCATTGCTCATTATCTTGAGAATAAAATAATGGATTCTGATCCTTTTGAAACGATAGATCAAGCAGGAACTGGAAAGCTAATGCAACTTGCAGTTAAAGAAGGAAGAGAAGCAAAGCCTGGTATAAAGATAGGTATTTGTGGTGAACAAGGAGGAGATCCGGCATCCATAGAATTTTGTCATAAACTCGGTTTAGACTATGTTTCATGTTCTCCCTTCAGAATTCCAATTGCAAGACTTGCTTCTGCACAAGCAGCATTGAAAGAAGCTGCAGAAACAGCATTGAAAGAAGCTGAACAAGCAGCATTGAAAGATGAAAATTAGGAAGCCATTCAAAGCATCACAAATGTGAGAAGTTTTTACTTAGAGCACCTAGTTAATCATTTTGTGAGAAATGATACTTAGTGCTTAACAAAGTTCTAGTTTGAGTTAGTTTGTATTCACAGAACTAACCTCTCACATTCTTTTTTCCCATTGAATACTCCCTTGAAGGAAGATAACACGAAAACAAATCTTATATCTTTATTTTAAACATAATTCATTGTTTCTTTGTTTATTCATCATTTTTCAATCTTTTAATAAATTAGTAACCTTATAAATACTAAAAAACCAAAACAAACATCTTTTTATAGAATTTTTCAAGAAGAAGCGCACTAATAAATGAGAGATACAGATGGCGTCACACGGCAGTTCCAAAAAAATGCTTTTTCCTCCTTCCGTTCAAATTGCAAAACTTATTATGCCATTGAAAAAGAATCGAGAGTTTATCATAGCTCTTCAAAAGGCTAATATGATAGATTTAATTCCTGTAGATACAGCTTATTCAATGGAAGCAGTTAACATAAGAGAGAGTAAAGAGAAGACAAACATACTATTAACTAAATTATCAACAATTTTAGATGCAATATATCTCTCATCGGATGTAACATCTCGATTACAAGAACAAGTAGAAGTGGATTCATCATTTGATTCTATTGTTACTCTAATTGAAGAAACAGTAAATGATGATTTTACACAGATTTCAGATCTTGTTAATATTATTGAAGAGTCAGAATCTGAGATTTCTCAATTTAATGATCTTAATGATTTTTATTTGAATCTGAAGAGGTTTGATGTAGATCCAAGCTTACTTTTCAAAGGAGAAAGGACCTTTACTATATTTGGTTATATTAATGAAAATTCCTTTGAACGGTTAAATTGGGAACTAAGAGAAATAACTAACAATAGTGTAGTAATTATTAAACAAGAATCTGAGAATGATCAATATCCCATCTTGCTAACCGCATTAAATAAATATGAAGAATCTGTAATGAACAGCCTTCGACAATATAATGCAGAAATAATTTCAATAAGTGAAGAATATAGTGATTTTGATTTTGCACACATTACCGAAATTATTGAGGCAAAAGAAGCTAAATTACTTGAGTATAAAGAAGAAATGAGCACATATAGAAAAGAAAAATCAGATCTACTTTTAGCTTATTATGAACTATTAACAATTGAAAATGAACGATTTGATCTTTTTTCAAAAATGAAACGTACAAAATCAACACTTATCTGCTGGGGTTGGGTAAAAGAAACAGATGTGGATCGTTTTAAGGATTACATGACAAATACTTTAGGTGACGCTGTCGATATCGAAATCACCACTCCAGACTTTTCTGAGGAACATTATCCTTCAGCAGTCTCAAACACTCAATCTGGGTTCTTTAAACCTTATAGGGATTTAGTAAGTGCTTTTGGAGTACCTGGTTATAATGAAATTGATCCAATGGGTATTATGGTTTTTCTTTTTCCATTTTTGTTTGGTTTAATGTTTGCTGATGTGGGACATGGATTAATCATGGCCTTAGTTGGTCTCTTTGCCCTTTATTATAGAAAAACTAAGGGTGAAGTAACAAACGAATTTGGAGCCTATATCGTCAATGGAGCTGAACTACTTATTATGTGCGGAATTTCAGCTTTCTTTTTTGGTTTTATCTTCGGAAGTTTCTTTGGAGACGAAACGTTTTTGAGAAGTATTTCTTGGCTAAGCTTTCTAGATGTATTCTGGGATCACATGTTTGACAGCAGCGGAAAACGAAATGTTATGACCGTTTTAATCATCTCGTTTGCAGTAGGTGTTCTAATAATCTCATTCGGCTTATGTCTAAATATTTATCAAAAAATAATCTACAGGCACAGTATAATTGATCCATTGGCACCCTTCTTTTTATTAGTCTTTTATTGGGGCGTGATCATTGCTTTAGCAGTAAACCCGACTATAGGTTTTGCACTTCTCGCTATTGGGTTGGTAGGGTTGTTCACGGTCGAGATTATGCACGGTGGTGGTGAAGGAGCAATGATGGCTTTTGATCATATACTGAGTTTAATTTCCAATACGTTATCATTTGGACGTATTCTTGCACTTAATATGGTACATGCCATTCTTTCAGGACTACCTTACATAATGTATGATCGTTTTGCAGGAACACATCTTGTTAGTCATGATCCAGCTACTTGGTCGCTAAACTTATGGCCATTTATCTTTTGTGCAACCATAGGAGCATTAATAGTAATCCCAATTGAAGGATTAATCTCCTTTTTGCATACATTGCGTCTTAATTGGGTTGAATGGTTCAGTAAATTCTATGAAGGACGAGGGTATGTGTTTGATCCAGTAAAGGTCAAAAGATATCATACAGTTGAAAAAATCATTTCAACATCAGCTGTAACATAGTCTCAGTAAGGTGAAACCATGATCAAACCCGAATCATCAATTTTTCCTTATTTAAAAACAAAGGCTCATGCATTGTTAAGCTATTCTCCAACAGAACAACACATCAAATCTATGGTAACTGCTCGGAATCTTGATGAACTTCGTAGTATCCTAACACCAACCTTTGCTGGTTCTTCAGCAAAATTATTAGTGGAAGGTAAAAACCCCATACTTCAATTTGAATCTCAACTCCGACACGAATTCAGTGAAATGCTTAAAAAAATGGTTAATATCTCCTCCGGTTCAATGTATTCAACACTAAATGCATTTGAGTTTAAATTGACTGGATATAATCTAAAAACCATATTTAAAACAATAATTTTAGGTTTAGATCGCGAGGAAATGTACGCATCATTGGTTCCAACATCTCATCATTCAAAAGATCAGTTAAAGGAAATAATAGAGTTTGAAAGACCTGATATATTATTGGATTATATTCCGAGTATTGAATTGAAAAATGCTTTAACTTTGGAGGTCAATGAAACAGTTTCTGATAGAGAAAAAATATTCAAGATAAATAATATAATAGATAAGCATATTTACTTGAATCTCCAAAAGGAAGACCGAGATATACAAAATGAGATTGATTTCATCAACATTTTAATAACATGCAGAGCCATCCAACTTAACTTCTCCCCCACAAAATATTTAATTCCTGAACACCCATATTTTTTGAGAATACTTGAAAGAGCTAATAATTTCAAATCTATACCTGAAGTTTTAAACTATATTTCAAGTAATTCACCCCATTTTTCTCCATTTATCAAGAAAGCTTTAGCTGAAGATCCTAATAATCCATTACGTTATTTGGATATTTCATATAGACGAATCTTGATAAAAAGAGATCAATCGTTCTTTAGAACAAACTTCACGGACAATCGAGCGATCATTAAATTCTTAAATATGAGGTGGACAGAGATTAACGATATTGTTCGTATTGCTTTCGGCAAAAAAAACGATATCGATTTCAACATAATTTCACAAAGCCTACTAGTTTATAACCAGTATATATGAGGTAACAAAAATGAAAGCTAAACAAATAAGAAAATTAAGTATAGTAACACTAATGATAGTGGCACTCAGTTTACTTGCAGTAAACCAACTCGTTCTTGCAGACACAAATAATCAACCAGAACAACCAATATTAGCCGGAGATAATCCTGATGATATTCTTCCTGCCGCAGATGAGCCAGATATTGACTATTCAGATGCAAATGTTACAGTTGTATATAGTGTTATTGAAGATGAAGGTATGAAGAAGATTGCTGCTGGTCTCGCAATAGGTCTTGCTGGATTAGGTGCTGCAATAGGCATGGGTCAAGCAGGAAGTGCAGCAATAGGTGCAATCAGTGAAAAACCTGAATTATTCGGTAAAGCACTTATTTTTGTCGTCTTTATTGAGGCAGTCGCTATTTACGGTCTACTGATCAGTATTTTGATTGTGTTCAATATTTAGACCACTCTCATCATCACTCCTCTCCTATTTTCCTCTTTTTCATTAGATAATTTAACATAATTAAGTAAATTTTGAGTTTTCAATACATATTTTCGAATATTTTGATTCAAGTTCTAGAACAAACATCTTATAAGTTATTTTAGGTATAATAAAATAAGTGAGCTTACACTATGGAACATTCTGATGATGAAGCCGATAAACTAAAACCGGACTTTACTGATACAAGTTATCTTCTATCCTATACACGACACTTGGAACGTCAAACTAGACGTTTAGAGACAGAAAAACAAGTAATTGAAGGAGAACGTTTACGATTACAAAGAGAGTTAAACAATGTAAGAGGAGAACTTGATCGACTTCGTGCTCCTCCATTGTTCGCTGGTTACCTTCTAGAAGTGTTAAATGATAATAAAGCAATTGTTAAGAGTACAACTGGTCCTCAATTAATAGTATCTATCTCTAATCGAATTGATAGGGATGATTTGGCTCCTAACTCAAGAGTAGCTCTTAATCAACGATCATTTTCTATTGTTGATATTTTACCAAGTCCAAAAGATCCAATAGTTCAAGGAATGGAAATAGAAGAAAAACCAACAGTAACTTATGCAGATATAGGTGGTTTGGAAGCTCAAATCATTGATTTAAGAGAAACCGTTGAATTACCTCTGTTAAGACCTGATCTATTTGAGAGAATTGGAATTGACCCACCAAAAGGTGTTTTATTATACGGTCCTCCTGGAACTGGGAAAACTCTTTTAGCTAAAGCTGTTGCAAATCAAACAAACGCTACTTTTATACGAGTTATTGCTAGCCAGCTTGTTCAGAAGTTTATTGGAGAAGGTGCACGATTAGTACGTGAAATGTTTCAATATGCTAAAGATGCTTCACCTTCAATATTATTCATAGATGAGCTTGACGCAGTTGGAAGTAGAAGACTTGAAGTAGCAACAAGTGGAGATCGAGAAGTTCAAAGGACAATGATGCAGCTGCTTTCAAATCTTGATGGGTTTGAAACAAGAGGTGAAGTCAAAGTTATAGGGGCAACAAATCGTCCCGATATTTTAGATCCTGCCCTATTACGACCTGGTCGATTTGATAGGCTTATAGAAGTAACTCTTCCAGATGAACAGGGTAGAACTGAAATCTTTAAAGTACATAGCCGTTCTATGAGTTTAGGTGACGATATAAACGTTGAAGACATCGTAAACGCAACTCATGGATGCAGTGGAGCTGAAATAAAAAATATTTGTACGGAAGCAGGAATGTTTGCTGTACGACAATCAAAAACTGAAATAAATATGGATGATTTTGATTTGGCTATTATTAAAGTAATGAAAGATAGAGTTAAACAGTTCACTCCTCCCGCAGCAGGTTTCTATACATAATTTTGTCAAGATAAACTATTGGGGCTTTGTGATGCCAAGTGACTTAAAAAATCTAATATCTCAATTATTAGTAGTAGGATTTACAGTTACTCCAGCATCTTTAACTCCTCTTAAGAAGATCAGCCCTTCTCTTTTTCCAAAAATAATTTCATATCTAAAAATTAACCAAAATAAAGGAAACACTTTAACTCAAGAGCTGTTGCAAGAAATAATTGATTCACTTAATGACATCACTGAAACGAAAGCGAGTAAAGCGAATGAAACAATTCCACGAGAAACTCAATCAAATGCAGTAGAAACCGAAGCACGAATTGAACCGACAGAAAAATCTGAAAAAGTAAAACGGTCAAAACCATCAGAAATAGAACCGGATCATCCAACAAGCAAACCCATTTCTTCTCATTTAACTAAAGATTATATTGATTCTAAACTTGAAATCATATTTGACCCTACTGAAAACCTAACAACAAGCGGAGAGTTAGATGATTTTCTTGATTATTTCACAAGTAGATATAATAAACTAAAAAGAATTATTCAGAAAAGAACAGACCTTCCTCAAATTGTACCGATTAAAGATTTGACGAATAGCAAAGAAAAAAGTTGTATAATAGGTATTGTTAATGAACGAAGAAAAACCGCATCAGGAGGCTTGTTAATTGATCTTGAAGATAATACAGGTAATGCTCTTGCAATTGTTTCTCAAAGAAATGAAGATTTGCTTCAAACATCAAACCGGGTTATTCCTGATGAGATTATAGCAATCATTGGAACAAAAAATCGAGATTTGTTTTATGTAAATCAAATTATATGGCCTGACATCCCATATAATTTCAAACCAAAAAAAGCCAAAGAAGAAGTTTATGCCGCATTTATTTCAGATCTGCATGTGGGCTCACATGAATTTTTAGATTCATCTCTGAATCGCTTTACAAGATTCTTAAACGGATATGGCGATTTGGCTCAAGATAATCGGTCTGTTGTTAGTAAGATCAAGTATTTGTTAATTGGAGGTGACACTATTGACGGAGTAGGTGTTTATCCGGGGCAAGAAGCTGATCTTAAAATCAAAACACCCCAAGAACAATATGATTTATTGGCTGATTACATTAAAGAAATCCCTCAAGATATTGAGATAGTAATTATTCCCGGAAATCATGATATGACATCTATTGCAGAACCTCAACCGGCTATACTACCAAAATATGCTCGTAAAATTACTGAACTCCCAAATACACATATGTTGGGTAACCCTTCTTACATAAGAATTCATGGAGTATGCGTTTTAATGGCACATGGTACCCCATTAGGTGATTTAACCTCATTTGTTCCTGGGTTATCAATGGCTGAATCAGCAGAAGCGATGAAAGAATTGTTAGTTTCTCGCCATCTTGCTCCAACATATGGTAACAGAACATCACTAGTACCCACAAAAGAAGACTTTCTTGTTATATCACCCATCCCTGATATATTTCATACCGGGCACACTCATTGTAATGCTTATGGCAATTATAGAGGAGTTACATTGATTAACAGTGGAACCTTTCAAGGACAAACAGACTTTCAGAAAAATTTGGGAATTATCCCTACACCAGCTGAAGTTCCTATAATAAATCTGAATACTCTTAAAATAACTAAGGCAAATTTCAACAAATCTTAACCGGTGTGTAAAATGAATACTGAGGATAATAACGTATTTCATACCTTTCATGAAGATCTAAGTTTTGTATTGAAAGAAATGGGATTTAAAAGCCCCACAAGAGCACAAGTAGAAGCAATTCCAGTACTTCTTCAAGGTAAGAATTTATTACTAATCAGTGATACGGGGTCTGGAAAAACAGAAGCTTCATTATTTCCGTTAATTCATCATCTTCTTACTCTGAGAGATAAACGCCCTCTGAGGGAATCAATTCTTTGTCTATATATTACTCCTCTAAGAGCTCTCAATAGAGATATGTTTAAACGATTTATCCAAATTGGTGAAAAATTAGATCTTTCAATTGATCTCAGGCATGGAGATACTCCTCAATCAAGAAGAAGCAAACAGCTAAAATCTCCCCCTCATATTATGATCACAACCCCTGAAACATTACAAGCACTTTTAACAGCACCAAAAATGAGAGAGAATCTAAGAACTATAGGTTGGGTTGTTATTGATGAAACCCACGAATTAGCAGCTTCGAAAAGAGGGACACAGTTGACAATAGGCTTAGAACGACTTGAAGCTCTAACAAATACACCGTTTGTTCGAATTGGCTTATCTGCTACCGTTGATGATCCCGTTTCATTAGCTGAATTCTTATGTGGTGAAAATCGAGATTATAGCATCGTTGATGCGCGTGCTAAAGATCCTCCAAAGCTCAAAGTAACCTTTCCTAAACCGACAAAAAATGATGAATTATTAGCTTCGAAGATTAACTCATCCTTAGATTCTGCTTCTAGAATTCGTTATTTATGTAAACAGATCGAATCATCCAATTCAACGCTTGTTTTTACTAATACTAGACACTTTTCTGAAACATTAGGTAACCGGCTCCGTTTATCTGAAATTGATGCAAACATTATGGTTCATCACGGATCGTTATCTAAACAGTCGAGAATTGAAGCAGAAGACTTGTTTAAGGAAGAATCATTAGATGCAATTATCTGTACTTCATCTCTTGAATTAGGAATCGATATTGGTTCAATCGATAATGTGATTCAATATATGAGTCCTAGACAGACCAGTAGTCTTATTCAACGAGTAGGACGAAGCCATCACCACATTGATGGACAATCATCCGGAGAAATAATCACAATTTCTGGGGAAGATGCTGTTGAAAGCGCAGCTATCTGCTCTTTAGTAAATGATGCCTGGATTGAGCCTATAAATTATTATTCCACATCATTAGATGTTTTAGCTCATCAAGTAGTCGGTTTAACGCTTGAATATGGTGAAATAACTGCCTCTGAAGTGTTTAATATGGTCAAAAGAGCTCAACCATATAGAACACTAACTAAGGAAAAACTAGATGAAGTAGTGCTATTCTTCCATGAACTCAGAAACATTTGGGTTGAAAAGTCAGATAATGATCTAATCATAAAACGCAAGAGAGATAGTTTTCGGTATTATTATGGTCATCTAGGAACAATTCCCGACCGAAAATCAATTCCAGTAAAAGCTACAGGGTCAAATAGGCAACTTGCAACTCTTAGTGATGATTTTTTAGCGAGATACGGCAAAATAGGAAATATTATTGTGATAAAAGGCACTACTTGGCAGATTGATGCAATTGAGGAAGAAGATATTACTGTTTCTCCGTATGAAACAAAAAATGACATGATTATTCCGAGCTGGGTAGGACAGCTAATACCTGTTCCATATAAAGTAGCGCAAAAAGTTGGTAATTTATGGGGTTTTGTTACCTCAAAACTTCTTTCAAATGAAGATATTACCTTCCCTAAAAAATATGAAGTTGACAAAAATGCATCAGAAGCGATAATAGACTCTGTAGATGCTCAACTCGAAAGAATAACACTCATAGGGACTGAAAAGACATTACTCATTGAATCTGCTCCTCCTCATTATATTCTTCACATATGTTTAGGCTCACAAGGAAATGAAACATTAGGAAGAATTCTTAGTTCTCTTTTTGCAGCCCGACTTGGGGCAAGTGTTAGACTCTACCATGATCCATATAGAATAATGCTTTCATTCGCTAATCCAATTAAACCAGCAAGCTTAGAATCACAATTACTCAATTTAGATCCAGAACATGTACCGACTTTAATTCGCTTGCTTCTCAGACAATCTGATGTCTATCTTTACCAATTTCGTATTTGTGCTTTAAGATTTGGAATAATCCAGAAAGAGAGTACAGTGCCTTATGCATTACTTAGACGAATTGCTATGCGGTATGATGGTTCAATTGTCGAAGAAGAAACAATTTCAGAACTTTTACACGATTTAGATATTGAGAGCGTTCAAACCTTTCTCAATCAACTTCAAAATAATGAAATTAGTGTTCAACACTTGAAATCCACTATGAATACATTAAGCCCATTTGCGCAGAATCTTGTGAAGCGCCAATCATTCGGTGAATTTATATTACCAGAAAGACCAATGGCGGAACTTGCAAAAACAGTGAAAAAAAGATTATTGGCAAAAAGAATGCGGTTTGTGTGTATGAGATGCGCAAAGTTTAATGTTACAAGAATCATAGATAGCATAAATGAACCATTTTTGTGTCCACAATGCAAATCAAATATGATAGCTGTGTCATTTGAAAATGATCAAAAACTGGCTTCATTAGTAAGTCAACATATAAGAGGAATTGAGCTTTCAACTGAAGAAAAACGGAAAGTAAAAAAAGCCTACAAAACTGCCTCTCTTGTTCAAGCATCAGGAAAAAACGCAATGATAGTTTTAGCAGGGCATGGAGTAGGTCCAGAAACTGCTAGCCGGATTTTGTTCAAAATAATGGATAATGAAGATGAAGTAGCACTATACATAGAAATAATGAGAGCAGAAAAACAATACAGTAGAACGAAACCATTTTGGTCAACAGGTGAATAATATGGCAAGAGAAGAGATCTACATACCAGATGTTACAGAAGATAAGGAATTAATTATTTTTTTAGGAAGACCTAATTCAGGGAAATCAAGTTGGATAAACATTATATTTGGGATAAAACGAGTAAAAGGTAAAATGGCAGGATCAACTAAAAAAATAGCCGTGCTAAATGTACCTAACCATCCTAAATTAAACATTGTAGATGTTCCCGGATGGGGTCGAGTAGCAGGCAAGTCTCGACAATTTGCATCAGATATTAAAGACCAAATTATAGAATTTATTGATGCATATAGCACTCAGATCAAATTAGCTGTTTTAGTAATTGATCTTTATAGTTACAAAGATGTATCAGAAAGAATGTCAAAAAAAGGATTTATACCGCTTGATATAGAGTTTGCAGAATTGTTAAACAAAAAAGGTATCAATTTTATTATTCTTGCAAACAAGAAAGATCGTTTTACTTCACATCACTTGGATACAAATGTGGATTACCTGAAAGAGAGTATAATATACACAGAACCCATATTTATTCAACCTTGTAGTGCAAAAAATCCAGATTCAACTAGAAAAACTAGAGAAATAGTCAATAGCTATATCTTTAGTTAATCAAACTGTTGAATAACTTATATTTTATCATGGGATTTTTATATATCAATCATCACAGATCGTACAGGCACTTAGAAAACAACAGATAACTAAATCAGGTTTGGTTCTAAGGTGTGCTAGAATGTGCAAGTATTGAGGTGATTCTTTGACTAATAATGTTCCATTTGAAGTTTTTACGATTCAATTTGTTATAAGTTTCATAATTGTGTTAATTACAACACCTATTGTTATGAAAATAATGAAAAAGAGAAAAATCATAGGAATAGATGTACATAAACTATCTAGACCTGAAGTTCCTGAAATGGGAGGAATAGCCGTTTTTATTGGTATTTTTGTATCAGTTTTAGTATACTTCATACCGAACATGAGTTCCTTAACTGAAGGATATGATTTGATTAAAGACTCAACTTTTGATATTCGTGTGGTAGTATTTCTTATCTCTGTTACCATTGCTTTCCTTATCGGCATATATGACGATCTTAAACCTTTTAATGCCGCTGCAAAGCCCGTTTTACTAATACTTGCATCAATACCAATATTAGTTATGGATGCATATAGTCCTACTCCTGTTCTTCCAATCATTGGTCCGACAAGGCTTACATATTTTTATGTTATATTAGTATTATTTGTAGTATCAATTCCTGCAAATTCAGTAAATATGTTAGATGTATTCAACGGCTCAACATCATCTACGGGGATTATTCTATTGATCTCAGTAATAATCTCAGTAATAATTGTAGATCCCGAAGTAGAACATCTATCATTTATATTTCTGATAATTGGTTCACTTTTAGGAACACTAATGGCTTTTCATATTTTTAGTAGATATCCTGCTAAAATCTTTGGAGGAGATTCTGGCAGTTTAACGATTGGTGCAGCATATGGATTATTGGCCTGCTTGGGTCAAATTGAATTCATTGTTGTTATTGCTTTATTACCTCAAATTCAGAATTCGTTTTCTATATTAGCCTCAGTTAAAGGGTTAAGAGAAAGAAGACAAATGTCACGACCTACAAAACTTAGAGAAGATGGTTTACTTGAAACAACAGACGGTCATGAAGCTCCTGTTACTCTAACAAGATTAATTCTTGGAGCATTAGGCCCACTATCTGAAAAAAATATAGTTAGAATATTTGGCTTTTTATCTATTTTAAGCGGGATTTTAGCAATCTTATCCGCATTTTTAATTAGGGTGATTTAAATGGAGTTCAAACGATTTATTCCAATTCCAATAGTTTTGATAACAATCTGGTTAACTTTAATGATGATATTAGGTGTTATTTCATTATTTATAGTACCATTAGAAACTGATTATTCAAGAATTGTTCAAATTAGTATAGGAGCCCTTCAATTATTTGTGACAATACTTATGATCTCAACATGGCTTTTTGTGTGGTATAAGACCACAATATGGTTAATGAATTTCTATCTAAAAGAACCAGTAACAATCGATGAAAATGATGATAAATGATCCTTACTCGTGTTTTAAATTCCAAAGCCACTTAAAATTATTTGAGATAATTTGGATTATACCTAGATTTTCAGAATATAAAGGTCGATAGACTTTTTTGGTATTTTCCTGCGGTGAGGATGCCCAAATTACGAAAAGAGCTTGTTTATTATCAATAATTGTTCCTCTTACTAAAGTAGCATCTTCAGGAACCACTCTTACTTCAATGTCGTTTTTGCGGAGCTTATCAAGAATTTTGTTTGCTTTTGGATCATTTGATTCCTGCATTATTATTTTAACTGAAACACCGTTCTTTATTTTCTCATTCAATGTGTCTTCAACGATATCATACCAGTAAAAGAGTCTAGAAAAGATGAATATCTCTTTCTTAGCTGTTTCAACCATCTCTTTTGTATGAATTTCTGCTTCTTCCAACGAAAAGAAAGGCTCTAACAATTCATCAGGCGAAAGCTGAGTATGTCTTTCCAAATAAATACCTTCAATCAAGGTTGAAATCTTAGAGCAGTTAGCATTAAATTCTTCAAGTTTGGTATTTGTTTCTTCCTTTTTACTTTGCTGAAGCTGAGTAAATGCAAGTTGAGGAACAACAACTCTAAATTTCCTTGGTCTTCCTGCGAGAATATTGATTAATCCCATTGTACTTAACTGATCCATTGTATCGTAAATTCTAGCTAAAGGTATGTCAGTTATCTCTTTGAGTTCATCTGCAGATAAATCACCATGATTTAAGAGACCTAAATATGCTTTAATTTCATATTTAGTTAAACCGATTGTTCTTAATCTAGTTTCTATTTCATTAGAAGTATCACTCATAACCATCAAGTCCTTATAATTCAGATTTTAATGCGATAATTGGTTCGATTTCACTTGGATCAACTTCTCTCAGAATAGCTAAGTAAACACTTGCTAAATCTGAGAGGTACAATGCCTTAATTATTGCATGCAAGTAGTTTTTACTTGTATCGGCTTGAATTTGCCAGATTGGTATTTTCTGCTGATTTGCTCTTTTTATTATGAATTCTTCTCTTAAAAGGTTCCTACTATGCTTAGAAAAGCCTTGAAAAAGAACTATTTTAGGATTAAAACTAGATAATTCATCACCGAATAAAGCTACAATCCCATTATGATTCTGTTCAGGAATAGCTTCTGCTATAGCTAAAATCTTACTATTTTCGTTAAGCTGACATTTAAACCGCACAGCAATGGCATGACCTGAAGAAGCACCCAGTATTACAGGTAATCCTCCAAACAAAAAGTGAGCAAGCTTCTTAGCTGGATTTTCTTCAAATGGTACTTCTTTTCCATAAAAAGAACTTAATGAATGTAATTCTTGATAAATTTTTGAGTTCAATTGTGAATCTAATGGTATAAGATCCAAAAGGTCAAGAGCAATAAGCATTCCTCCTAACATAAAAGGCAAAGCAAACCTAGGCTGGTAACCTCCTGGTAAAAGAATAATTGGTGTATTTTCTTTATCAAACTTATTTTTGAGTTTTCCACCAGATGTTATCCCAATAACGGTTATCTTTTTTCTAATAGCTTCTTCCGCAAAATTTAGCACTTCTTCTGTATCACCTGAGTAACTGATGCATATTACTGCGCTATTTGCATCAGCATAGACTGGTAAATTATAATCATGTATAAGCTGAACAGGTATTTGGACAGTTTTTTCTATCCACACTTTAAGAAGCTCACCACTGACACCTGATCCTCCCATCCCGGAAATAAATAACCGACTGATTGGATTGACTAATGAAATATTAAACGAAAAATCATTTTTGATAACCTCATTCCACATATGTGACCAATTCAAGACGGTGTCCAATTGGTGGTGTTTGTCAATGTCGCTAATTAGCTGTAAATCATCAAGGTTATTTTCCATATTAAACAAATAATATACTGCCTCTTATTATGTTTTACTTTTGCATATTTTATAAAAATAAAATAAAACTTGAAAATGATTTTAACAAGACGAGTCTTTTTTAAGGTGGTTGCATAAATCATAATGAGCAACATGAAAAATTCGGACCTAATGATAAACAGATTAGTAGTTCTTCTTCAGATTCTCTTGATCCCCATATATTTCATTTTTTCAGGAACGTTTCTTTATGAGGCACTTTATGAAAATCTAGAAGATATGTTTGGTAGTCGGTTGATCTTCAATGAGAGTACTAAAGTTTTATTGTTAGGAGTAATTATTCCCTTTCTGTATGCTCTTCCTTGGGTTCTAGGAAGTTATATTTACAGAAATCGTTTAGCAGATTCCTATGAATTAATGGGAAGAGCACTGGGTAGAGTTAGAATTGATCAAAGGTTATTTTATGGAATAAATGCGTTGTATGTTTTAACCTTCTTTCTATTTCCGTTTTTCTCTCCAGCTTTTAGTGCATTGTTCATGTTCTTTATCATAAAAATACTTATTTCTACAAAAACAGACAAGAATCCACCACAATTTCTGTGGATTGTACCAGGATTTTTCTTGGCTCTAGTTCCTGGTGTATTTGCATTCGCTTTTTATATAGAATATTTTGATCTTATAGATAGCCTAATGGAAATATGGTCAACAAATGTTGATACAATGTATGGAGTTGGTCTGTGTTTGGCAGATGCAGTTGTTATAGGGAACTTCTATTTACTTATACAAGAAGGAGCAAGTCAAGTAGATAGACGCAAAATACCTTATAGACAAATTCTAGTTCTTAAATTTATAATGTTCGGAATATTTTTGTTAATGTATTTTTATGCTCCAAATAATCCAATGTATTATGTTAACATGTTAGCAGCTGGTTTAGCAGGGCTCGAAGCAGTAATAAGGCTGTTTAAGAAGCTGCCTAAGGGGACGGATAGTAAAGCAGGATTTCTTCTATTACCAATTTTCACGGCGGTCAACTTCTTCCAGAATAGCAGTTTGAAAGGCCTAGTCATCTTTATGGCTGCCGGTATATTCTTTGGCTTGTTTATTTTTGCATTCTTTTCTGCAAAAGACCAATCTTTGTTTAATAGATCAAGTGATTCTTTAGATTTTTAAGTTATAAATTTTAAAAATCCAAATCAAGTATTGAAACAGCACCATCTAAATGAATCACTGGAACATGAATGTGTTGAGTGTCTATTCCGTCTTTAAACATCCATTCCTCTTCACCCATTGGCTTGTAATATATGAAAGCTCCTTTAGGTTCACTTTCATGTTCACACCAGATAAAAATGGGTAACCCTTGAAGATCATAATAAGCTGGGATGACATTTGATGTTCCATAAATGTGCTTTCCGTCTTTTTCGAAGTAAAAAATATGAGCTGATTTTTGATTGCTACTCACGACTAATCTTAATAAATCTCCAAGTGATTTAAGCTTGAAAGAGATCGTTTTCTTAATGTCTTTTTCTTTATGCTCGTTATCCATAAAAAACCCATTTATCCATTATTGATAAAAATTGTGATTTTTACTTTTAGTGACCTCTCCATATTATTTTAATAATTGAAGAATAAAAAGAATATTAGAAATATAAATTTATATGAGTTTAAAAGATGTGAAGTTATGACTGGTTCACTAGATGAAATAATTGGAAAAATAGTATCACACTCAGGTAAAGATCATTCTGAGATTACTCAGCTAATTCAAGAAAAAATGGCTGAATTAGGGGGATTATTAACGGAAGAGAGCGCAGCTTATCTAATTGCAAAAGAGTTAGGGGCTGATTTAGCACAAACTCAAACATCAGCTGAGATACCTCCATTACAAATTGAAGACTTAACAAGTGGATTAAGTTCAATTTCTATAACTGGAAAAATAATGGCTATTTATGGAGTGGGCTCATTTAGTAGGAAAGATGAAACTACTGGTCACAGAAGATCCATTCAGTTAGCTGACAAAAGTGGTGAAGCCCGTCTAGTTTTATGGGATGAAGCAGCTTTAAATTCACAAACACTGGGATTAGAAAAGGGATCAATAATCAGAATATTAAGTGCTTATACAAAAGATGGACAACAAGGGGATCTTGAGATACACGGAGGAAATAGAACAGTCATTGAAATTATCGATGATGCAAAGAAAGATGATTATCCAGACATTAAGGTTAATAAAATAAGTATTGATCAAATAACAACTGATTCAAAGAATATTGATGTGATTGGCAAAATAGTAAACTCTTTTCCTGCAAAATCTTTCACTAAAAAAGATGGTAGCGATGGTAAAGTTCTGAACTTAACAATTGCAGATCTAACTGGGGAGATAAGAACTACTTTTTGGGATGATAATGCGACAAAAGTAGAAGAAATAATTAAAAAGGAAAATGTTGTGCTTCACGTATCCAACCCACAAGTCAAAGAATCAACATTTAATAACAACCTTGAGCTTTCAATTGGGTCATACTCCTCTTTTAATGAAGTAGAGGATAAATCGTTAGAATCAGTAGAAGCAACTCAACGACCAAAAAGTGTGTCAAAAGAGATGAAGGTGTCGGAAATTGAAGGTTCCGGACCATTAGCCATAGTTACTGGTTTAGTGGCTGATGTAGGTCAACACACTATCTTTTTCAGAAAAGACGGGTCAGAGGGAAAAGTGGGATCGTTCACGCTAAAGGACAAAACTGGACAAATTCGAGTAACCCTTTGGGATGATCAAACAAAAAATCTTACCACGCTTGAAGAAGGA
This sequence comes from Candidatus Heimdallarchaeota archaeon, assembly GCA_030638685.1. Lineage (GTDB taxonomy): Archaea > Asgardarchaeota > Heimdallarchaeia > Heimdallarchaeales > DAOWED01 > DAOWED01. The sequence goes on from DAOWED010000155.1 coordinate 21,386, forward strand.
ATGACAGTAAAAGTGAAGAATTTCGCTCAGAGAGAAGGCAAAAACGGGTTAGAGCTTCATTCAAGGTTTGATTCAGAAATTGAAATTAATCCAGAAGGAGCTGAAACATTCACAAAATCTGATCTTTTCACTGATTTGGCACTTGTAGAGGATGGACAATTTAATCTTTCAATTCTTGTAAAAGTAGAGAGAATATTTGATCCAAATGTTTTCGAAAGATCAGATGGCACAGAGGGTCGTGTTCAAAATATTAAAATAATGGACATGACAGGAGATGCTCAGCTAACCGCATGGGATGATGAGATTGATAAATTTCATGATATAACTCAAGAAATGTGGATTGAAGTAACTAAAGTTAGGTCAAAAATAACTGATAAAGGAACTAGTCTAACCATTCATTCATCATCAAAACTAACAGAAGTAGATCCTCCAAGAGAAGCACATTTCTTTGAACCAGCTGATGGTCTTGAAAAAAAAAAATAACGGTCACTCCAATTAGTGAATTAGAAGAAGGACCAGCTCGAATACGAGCAACAATAGTAAATATTGCCGAGAAGAAGCCCTATTATCTAGCTTGTCCTGAATGTAAATCATCCGTTCAGGTACAGCCAGATGGACATACTCTTTGTCAAACCCATGGAGAAGTAACCCCCATAAAAAAATCCGTTTTAGATTTAACTTTGGATGATGGGAAAGAGACAATTCGAGGAGCAGTTTTTGATAAAGTAGCTGAACAAATTCTCGGATTAACAGCAGATGAAGCTGCAAAAATAAACATGGAGATGGGAGATAATGCCGCAGCAATCAAGAGAAAAATGGGTGAGATAGGGAAAAAGAGAGAGATATTAGCTGATGGAAGAGTAAAGTGGAATGAACGAAACAAAAGATTGGAATTTATAATTTCAAACCTGATAAAAATTCATCCAAAAAATGAGCTAGAATCAAAATTGAATGAGTTAGAAAGCAAAATTATGTGATCAAATAATTTATATGGTGCAATCTAAATCTGCTCTTTTTCTTTTTGGCAAAAATCGATCGATTTAATAATAAACCTCCTAATGAACTCCTAGAGGATAAAAAAATGAGTATCAATATGCTTGAAGAAATTCAAAAGTTGGAGAAGGAAACTCAAGTTAAAATTGAAAAGGCAAAAGAAGAAGTATCAGCTCTCCTTTTAAAATCAAAAGAAGAAGCAGATGCAAAATTAACTTCATTAGTGTCAGAAGCTGAAAAAGAAGCTGGTAAAATTAGAGAAAAAGCTGAAAACGATCTTAAGAAATCAGTTGATAAGATAAGAAAAGAATCATCAGCAAGTATTGAAACTCTAAAAGAAAAAGTGAAGGCTAAAGAAGTAGCTTATATTGATATAGTAATTGATTCAATCACCAAAACCATCGAGTGAAATAAATGAGTTCAGAGAATATCTCACCATCATCTGTTCCAAACACAATTGTGTCCATAACTGATAGTTTAACAGCGTTAGGTCTACGTTTAACTGGAATATCAAATTCATATGAAGGTGAAACAAAAGAAGAAACTGAAAAACTAATCAAAGAAGTGACTAATGATCCGTCGGTTGCAGTAGTTATTATAACACAACCCATTGCTCAAGATAATTATTCCTTAATTCAGTTTTTAAGTAGTACAAGAGATTTCCCGATTTTTGTAGAAATTCCTGATATTCAAGGACATCAAGAAGGAAAACAAGATCGAATCAGAGAATTAATACGTAGAGCAGTAGGTATTGATCTTAACGCTTAACTGAACCTTTTATTTTGGTCCTCTCCCTTTTTATCGTTTCTCCAAGTACTCCAATCAAAGATAGAAAGATCGTTCCTATTGATTAACTGGTCTGAAATGGGTTTAAGCTCAGAAACTGTAGTATAGGAGACATCACCAAGCGCATCAACAAGCGCAAAAACAAACTTCTTCTTTAGATGCTCTGCTTTTTTAACGAAAACATCTAATTCGGCTAATTCAAGCATCTTACCTTCACGTAAAGGGCACACAAAAACATTGGGTTGATCTTTTCCAATAGTAGCTCCTCTTGGATAAAGTTTGAAATAACCAAACTTACCAAGACCGAGTTTTGCAATTACACCTCTAGTTCTAATATCTTTGAAAACAATATACCGTTCCCAGAAAGAATCAATACTTTCTGAACATAATTCGACAGTCTCCCCTAGTGTAAGTGGTTCAGAGTTTCCAACATCTTCTCTTGACTTATAGACTTCCAATCTTCCTCGCTCCAAAAGATGAACTGCTTCATAAGCATCTAACTCTAGCCTATTATCACCAATAAATGTTCCATAACCTCCTTGTGAATAAAGAGCTTGTGTTTCAATCCCTTGAGCTACAAATGATAGGGTCTTTGATTCCCAGTAAGTAAGCACTTTTTCGATACTCATCTTTATCTTCAAATCCTATTTCTTTGAATGATTTAAAACATTCGTCATACTCTTGTTTTTAGCTAGTAATAGTCATCTCTTAATTTCAATATCGGCAATTATATGATCAACTCCTGGTGAATACTTCTTTTGCCTACGAATATTCATTGAAAGAATTTTACATTGGGTAACCTCAGCTACTAACTTTACTTTTTCATCAATTCGATCCCAGAGGTGGTTTGGAACAGCTTCATGCAAATGAATGATTCCTTGATTCTTTATAGCCTTAAAAGCGGCTTCAAGCTGCAATTCATCACATTCAAAAAAACCCATTATCACACGATCGAATTGTTCTTCAGGAGCTAGGTTTCTATTATCTCCATTTAAAGCTTTAAAATTTGATTCTAGACCATTTTCATTGATATTTTTAATCAGATAATCAAATGTTCTTTTAGCTAGCTCGATGCCTAAAAATTGAGCTTTTTTGTGATTAGCTGCAATTAATGACAAATTACCTAATGCTGCAAACATGTCCAGAACATTTTCACCATCTTGAATTAAATTCATCATACGAATCCGTTCAGAGTGGTTACCGGGACTGAAAGTGTGTTTTGTAACATCAATCCAGAACGTTGTATCCACTTCTTTGTGCAACGTAATTGAATTATTTTCTCCACAAATAAACTCCATTTCTGGAAGACGAGTCACTCCTGAAGTAGTTTTTTGAAGAAAAACAGTTTTAACTCTAGATTCATAGGCTAAAAGATGATTACCGATAAGCTCTTTATAACTAAGTAACTCGTTCTTTAATCTAATAATGGCAATTGAACCAAGACGGACATATCTTTTTGGTAAAAAATCAACTAGAAAGTCAGGAATAACTCCTCTTAATTCTTGTTTTAAACGTATACCGAAAGACAATCAGATCATGTTTTTATTATCTTTTATTTGAAAAATATTCTTAAATGAGAGAACATGATTTTAAAATAGTTGTTGGTTTTAACTAACTTAATGGAGTTTAGCAAACCTTCCCCATTCGAGATTAGACAAATAAAATCAGTTCTTGCATATCAATATGGTTCTGATAATCAGAGCGATTTAAGTGAACTTTTTTTTAAAGGAATTGAAATATTAGTTGTTTACTCCCGCTCAACAGGTAGGATTCGACATGTATTTGATGAAAATACTCGTCTTTTTACAATAAGAGCCAGTGATGGTATAATTACGCTATCTATTGAAGGAGCTCAAAAAATCCTTGATATTCTTCCATCCCCAAAAGCTCGAGTAGTAGTACTAACTGAGGTATCTTCTTTTATATCGGCAGGGAGGTCTGTTTTCTCTAAACATGTGGTGGACTGTGATCCAAATATCCGATCACAAGATGAAGTAATAGCAGTAAATGAAGATGATGTGATATTGGGTGTAGGAACTGCTTTGCTACCAGCACGATCATTGTTAGATTTCAATACAGGGATGGGAATAAAAATAAGGCATGGAAGTGGCTAAATTTAACTATTTTTTTATAGATTAAGCAAATTAACAAACTTTATTTTTGATCCTTACGAAATGAGCTTAGTGAGTTTATGAGTAAAAGAACCAAAGATAGAAAAAAGGGTGGACGAGAACGCGTGAGAAGTACACGATCAAGGACAAGTTCTAAGAGAGGGATGGGTGGAATGGATCGTCGAACACAAAAAATGATGGCAAATATGGACGTTGAGGAACTGACAGGAGTAGAGGAAGTAATCATTAGATTTTCAGATAAGGAGTTAGTAATCAGTTCACCGCAGATAACTAAAATGAACATGGGTGTTGAAGCCTATCAGGTTTTAGGCACAGCCACTGAAAGGATAAGAGGAGAATCTTCGGAAAAAGTCTTAATAGATGAATCTGCAGCTATAACCATTTCAGCTGATGATATTCCAGAATCAGATATTGAATTTGTAATTTCTCAGACAAATGTCACAAAAGAGGAAGCAGTCTCAGCATTAATTAAATCAAATGGAGATCTTGCAGGGGCAGTAGTGACACTTAAGCAAGAATGAGGCTACTGATAATAAAATAGTAATTTGTTTACTATTCTCATTTATCGAGCTTATTAATAACTAAACTTCTCATTAATCAAATAATGAGATTAACATTTCTTGAAAATTTTTTTTCAGTTTACCCAAACACTATGTCTATTCATCTTAGAGCAGGATGCTTTCCATTAGCTAAACACGGTACCCCCGGTTCTTACGAGTTATCAATTATCTCTGAAGATAAATTACTAGTATCCGAAATTGAGGTTTTTGTTGATTTTCTTTTAGACGATGAGAATATTGAGGATGAATATGAATGGTACTTAGATGATTCGTTAAAAGATGCATATATCCTTCAAATTGACAATTATCGGATAGTAGTTACCTTTCCACCTTTTTCTGATGCACTTGAATTAACAGCTGTTAGACCAACTTTGAAAAGATCATTATCTGATTACAATCTTCAAGAAGCACTCACTAAACGACTTTCAAGTAGGGCAGAAGGCATTTTAATTGCAGGGAGCCCTGGAGCTGGAAAATCTACTTTTGCAGCAGGATTAGCTGAATTTTATGCTGAAAAGAAAAAAATCGTAAAAACTCTTGAACACCCACGTGATTTACAGGTTTCAGATATAATCACTCAATATACTAAAATTGAAAGTTCAATGAAAGAAACTGCTGAACTGTTACTACTACTGCGTCCTGATTATGTAATTTATGATGAGTTAAGAAATACTGATGATTTTAAGACATACAGTGATATGAGATTAGCAGGAATAGGTTTAGTGGGAGTAGTGCATGCAACTAAAGGAATTGATGCTATTCAACGTTTTATAGGTCGAGTAGATGTGGGAATAATTCCTTCATTAATTGATACAATAGTTTTCATAAAAGATGGAGAAGTGGATCAAAGCTTATCCTTGAAAATGTCTGTTAAAACACCAACAGGTTTTGCAGATTCAGATTTGGCACGACCTGTAGTTGAAGTATTTGATTTCTTGTTAGGAATTCCTTTATATGAGATTTACAGCTTCGGTGAACAGATAGTAGTTATCCCCGTTACTGAAGAAACTGGAAGAGGAACTAGACGAACCAAGAAAACTACAATTTCTCATAAAAAGATAGATCGATTATATAAAGATGTAATGGTATTAGCCTCTACTGATAGAATTGATATCCAAATAACTGGGAAACGACAAGTAGCAATTTATATCCCAAATCGATCAATTCCTTATTTAATAGGGACTAGTGGAAAAACAATACGCTCATTAGAACAATCACATGGACTAAAAATCAAAGTGCATCCGCTTGATGATACATCTGAAAACACTGAGAGTGGATATCTTGAAATAGATGAAACAAAGAAGCATTTAATCCTAAAAACATCTAGTTCAACAAGAAATACTTCAATCCAAGTCAACATTGATGGTGAACCATTTATTATATTAACAACAAATTCTGATGGTGAAATTAAACTAAACAAGACAACTCGAATAGCAACAGAACTCAAACAAGCAATTAACAATAATAAAATGGTAAGTTTTTCATCTCCAGACATATAAAAACGGTGATTAAGTTGCAAAAGCAAAAAGTTGTCTTGTGTAACTCATGTCTAGGACGAATGTACGGACAATTAAGCACAAGATTAACAAATGAAAGGAGAGGAGAACTAGTTTCTGAGCTTGTTGATTCGTCATTTCAGATAGGCAAAGAAAAGCTGAGTGAAGATGAACTACTTTTTGTTAACACAGTACTAGATAAGCGAATAACGGTTTTTCCGTTTTCTCCAACACAGGAATCAAAGAATTGTGATTTATGTGAAGGAGTCTTTGACAAGATAAGTGGCTATATTTCTCCAGTATTGGATAAAATAACACCCTATGAATTCTCAAGCTTTCGCTGTGGTTGTATTCTACCAAATGAATGGCTAAAAGAGGAAGAAAAAATTGTTTTGGAAAACAATTTGAAAAGTAACGAGAGGCCACAAAAGCATTTTAATCGCGTATTGGGGAGAATGCTACAACCAACAATAGATAAAAAAGCCGAGTTTAACTTGCCTGATCTTGAAATATTAGTAAATGTTAGGAAAAATCACATAAAAATAACTTCTCGTTCAATATACATAGCCGGAAGATATAGAAAACTCGTAAGGACAATTCCTCAAACGAGATGGCCATGCAGGCTTTGCAAAGGAAAAGGTTGTGAAGAATGTAATTTTACAGGTCAACAATATTTGACAAGTGTTGAGGAAAAGATAACTTCAACCCCATTAAAAACTGTCAAAGGAAAAAATGCAAAATTGCATGGAGCTGGACGTGAGGATATTGATGCATTAATGTTAGGCTCGGGCCGTCCTTTTGTAATGGAACTACAAGAACCTCTTATCAGAACTATTAACCTTGATAAAATACAAGAAGAAATAAATGTGGAAAACAAAGGAATAATTGAAGTTTCTTCTCTTTTTATAACAGCAAAGGGTTTGATTGCAGAAATTAAGACTTCAGCACCAGACTCAACGAAAGAATATCGGGCATTAGTAGAATCTGAAAATGTGATAACTCAAGAAGCGTTGAATCAACTAGAACATTTTTTTGAAACAACTATAGAAATAGATCAACGAACACCTAAAAGAGTAAATCATAGACGAGCCGATCTAATAAGAAAAAAAGAAGTTTACAGCGTTCAAACCTCAAAGATCTCGGAGAAAGTTTTTGAAGCAGTGATCCATGCATCTGGAGGAACATACATTAAAGAACTAATTTCGGGTGACGATGGAAGAACATCCCCAAACTTTGCCAAAATATTGTTAAATGAGTGTATATGTATCGAATTGGATGTAATAGGTGTAAACAGCCTTATATTTGATCAAGCCTATAAAAATAATTTATGAAAAACTAATATCAACAAACAATACTTATTAATATCGTCAAAGTTGACGAGGAACTGACTAGAAATGACAAAGAGTAAAGGCTTTAATTCAAGAACGAGACGATTATTAAAAAGAAAGCCTCGTGAGTCAGGGATTCGACCTCCCAATTATCTATTGATCGATTATGAAGTGGGTCAAAGAGTAAATGTAATTTTAGATTCCCGTTATGCATCCGGGCGACCTCATAGGCGATATCATGGAAAAACAGGTCTTGTTATGGGACGTCAAGGACGAACTTATATAGTTAATTTAACTATAGGTCAAA
>DAOWED010000122.1 GCA_030638685.1 Candidatus Heimdallarchaeota archaeon
ACTAGTGCAAATAACACTTATTAAAGATAGATTTTGGTTAAATCTATGAAGGCAGAGAATAAAATTCTCATAGTTTTTAGCATATTAGTCTACTGCATTGCAATGAACACTATTCTAACTGAAAGACTTTCAATGGTTTGTGAGATAGAAAAACATGATAACTCAGAAAGTATAATTTGTTTTAATGTTTTTGGAGAATATGAATCCAGTATTAACTATGATACTGGTCCAGTAGGTAAAGTAGTAATGACGGGAGAAACATATGATGAAGGAATGAAGACCTGCGGTATAATAATTATGACAAGTTGGATAATCGGGGTACTAAGTGCTTTTCTCTATCTACTGATTAAAGAACGATTATATTCAAAGATTCAAATCCTATTAGTTGCAGCAATTTTTATCAGTTCAATAGTAGCAACAGTTGGGTTGATAATATCGCTAAATGCAATGCATAATCTTTATGAAAATTATAGATCGCGTTTCCATGATAAAGGGTATTGGGCAATGATAATATTAATGCTAACTACAGCTCTTCTATCTGGGTTGAGCTTAATAGAAGAACTGAAGATAACTAACAGAGAATTCATACCAGAGGAAGAACGAAAAGAAATAGAAAAGAAAATAATGCAAGAGAAAGCAATGCAAAAAAGAAGAAAGGATGAATTAACAATGTTGAATAGGTAAAAAGAATGGAAAGTAAAGAACTTAGCGAAGTGAAAAATTATTTTTTGTCATTCAGAAATACTTCATTAATCCATTCTTTTATGACTCCAGTATCATCGGAACCTAATCCTCTGCCGGTCTTCATAAGCTTATTAAGGTTATCCCAGACTTCAGAAGTTTTTACGGCATTAACTAGAAGATCAAGTTTTTGGAGAGCTTTGGGGTTAGTACCCTTAAAAACATAGGAAAACATTACAGGATCAATAAATCTTAAGATTAAGGTAAAATCATGATACCTCATCTGTTCAATAGGAACTTGGGAGGGCTTAGAATCAGAATCAGGTAATGATCCAGTAAAAGCTTCTGACATAAAAGAACTCGCAGCGGTGTTAATAGCTGAAATAAAACCACTTATGAGAAGGTCATCTAGATCTTCAGTAACGGTAAACTTGTGAGAGAAAATAGGACTCCCCGATTCAAGTAGCATTAAAACGAAAATAGGTTCTTCTAACCCCTCTATCTCTTCTTCTTGTTTAACTACTTGTGCTTCAATTTGTGCAAGACCTGGTGTTTTAAGTTGGTCTGCTGAAACCTCTTCACCCATACTTTCCCATTCTTCAAGTTGATTCAAAAGAGTTTCATACTCTGATGAAATCTGAAAAGCTAATCTGGTAAATCCATGCTTTTCAGCTAGACTTTTAGCAAGGCTGAGAAGACGTCGAGATTCTTTAACATCTAATTTAAGGAGAACAAGCTGTGACTGAAGCCAGTAAGTCTCGGCCGTTAAAGAAGAAAGCTCTTTTTGTTCAGCAACTTCAAGTAATCTGGATGAGTAAGTATTTACTTCGTCAAAAACATCAGGATCATGACGTTGTCTAAGTTCAGCTAAAAGAAATTCACAAAGATAAAAAATAGTTATTACGGTGAGCTCATGACTTAAGATTAGGTCAAAAGTTTCTTCCCAGTTTTTAGCTACATCTTCAAGCTCAAAGGCTAAATCATAATCACTTTTTTCAGAACGAGCTAATTGACTAAACTGGAGAACTCCTAAACTTCTAACATCTCTACGACGGTTATTGAGATTCGTAGCTAAAGAAAAAAGCTGAGCTCTAGCTTCACTTTGATCAAGAGAACTCTCAGAATGAATAGTTAAGACTTGAGCTTTAAGAGAGGAGATAGATTCAAAAAGAATAGATAATTCTTCTCGTTGTTCTTCAAGGAACTGTTTTTTCTTAATAAATCTATAAGAGAAAAAGCTAATAGGCCCCCCTACGCCTCCAATAACAAGAACAGTGATTAGAAAAATTAGAAGATAATTGTTACGTTTGTTAGACCAAGCATTATTAGGGTTAGAACCAAAAGCAACCTCTTCACCATCAGAGAAGCCATCATTATCAGAATCGGAATCATAAGGGTCAGTATCATGTTTCCATTCTTCTAGATTACTTAAACCATCATTATCTATGTCAACACTGGAATCGTTTAAGAGGGGGTCAAGATTGTTGTCTACTTCCCAACCATCAGTCATTTTGTCGTCATCTGTATCAGTGTCATTAGCTAAAGTGCCTAGATTAAATTCTTCTAAATTTGTTAAACCATCTCCATCTAAATCTTCAGAAGCATCATTAGTTGAAGCATTTAAGTCATTTTGATACTCCCAAAGATTAGGCATTAAGTCGTTGTCGAGGTCTTCTTGTGAATCATTTAGTGAAAGATCAAGACCCATTTGATACTCCCAGAGGTTAGGCATAGAGTCATTGTCGCTATCCCTTTGACTATCATCTACCAGAGGATCAAGGTAAGAATTTTCTACCTCTATTTTATCAGAGAGACCGTCATTGTCCGTATCTGCGTTTCTACAGCTTGTCAAGGCAAGATATTCTTCATAGTTAGTAAGACCATCAAAATCAAGGTCAACAGAAGAATCATTTTCATAAAGATTGAGCCCTTCCCTTGACTCATACCAATCAGGAATAAGGTCTCCATCAAGATCATTTAAAGGATAAGGGTCGCTGGAGCCCATAATTCCGTCAATTAAATAATCTCCAGAGAGGGAATAGTCGTCCCAGAAATTACCTTCGTGGCTGGAAGCTTCAAACCAATGAGTTGAAGAACCTTGATCATTCGCTTGTGAGTGACCTATTTTATTTGAAATAAAGGTGTTATGATGAATCATGTTTTCCTCTGAGCCAAATTGAATATCACAAGCATAATCTAGATTATTACTGAAAGAGTTAGAATGAATAATACCAAAGTCAACATCATCCAAAGAAAGACCTATTCCCAAATTATTAGAAACATTATTGGCTAAAAAGGTAAAATTGGCAGAATAGGAGGCCATTACACCGTCTTCATTAAAGAAAATGAAGTTAGATTCAATTTTCAGATTATCTGAATACCAGACATGGATGCCAAATCTATTGGATGAACAATTATTCAACTGAAGAGTTACATTATCAGAATAATCAACTCTAATACCGATGTTGCAATCAAAAATCGTATTGTTGGAGATAAAAGCCGAACCCTCAGCAATATTATCAATATAAATTCCCGAATAGGGATAAGAATTACCAGCATTAATTAAGCAATTTGAAATCTCAAAATGTTTAGTAGTATCGTGAATATGGATTCCATGAGAAGAAGAAGTAATATTCCAACCAGAAAGCAAAAATGGGTCAAGAGAAGTTCCAGAACCACTAATGCTTGCAGCCTCAAGAGCAGTGTCATTAGCTATTTCAAGAGGAGGATGAGGTGTAAGAGAAAAAGGGGGCAAAGACGCCGGTGAAAAAACGGGTGAACCGGTTGAAGATGAGTAAATTGAAGGGGAAAAGAAGATTGAAGAAAGGAGAAGAAAAAAAGCTATGATTAAAGAAGAGAAAAAAGAAGGTTTAGAGAATTTTTTAATCATAGAAATCACATTTAAAGATGATATGTTAAATACAAAAGAGTTTCCAAGACTCACCTTAACCTTCTTTTTCTGAAGATGGGTATCATCACCAATAATGCAACTGGTATCAAGAACGAAAGAGAAGAAGAACCTTCATCAGTGGGAGTTTCAGTAGGAAGTGGTTCATCTGGTATAACATAGGTTCGTGGGCAATCGACTTTCTGCCATTCTTGAACAAAGTGTGTGAGTAATATTTCATCTATACCAGTGACAGAGTCAAGCATGGCGTAAACATTAACAGGATAAACAATTGGAATTGAGGGCTCCCAATCATATAATAAGGCTTGAAAATCGTGTAAAATGTTTAATCGTTTAGTAGTATCAACTTCTGTAAGATATTCCATTGAAAGATCATAAAAACCGGAGTATAAGATATTTCTAAAAAAGGACAAATAATCATTAGAATAAATATTGGAAGGATTATAATCCAATTCACCCTGTACAAAAAATGCTATAAATAAGAGATCCCAGCCACCAAGATGAGTTTCATTTATAAGAAAACCTGGGAGAGACTTTTCTGCAAAAAGTGATATCGGAAGAACATAACTCCAGTCTTCAATAGCATGAAAAGCTACATATATACCAACCTTAGGTAATTCCTGTTCAAGCATTTGAGCCCAAGCTTCTCGAAGAGGGAAACCACTAGGTGTTAAGAGATACAGTTCAAACAAGTTATTTGTCTCGTTGATAGAAGATGGATCAAAATCTCTTCCTCCGAAAGATTCAGTATAGTTAAAACCAGCCATCTCTAAATAATTCTTAGCTGTTTCAATGCTGAAATTTCTAAATGGTAAAGAACTATCCCAACCAGGAATATATTTAGGTACAACTGTACTGGGTTCAATAGCAAGTCCATCTGCAAGATCATCAACAATTGTTTCACGATCAACAAGGTGAGAAATAGCTTTGCGGACATATTTACCATATTCCTCATAATCAGAAGGTTCACTACCGGCTGCAAGACCGAAAGGAGTAAAAGAACCATTGAGAAAACCATTTGCATGATTGACAGAGCATTCTTGCCATACAGGAGCGGGAACATACTCTAAGCTTAAACCATCCATTGCTTTCAAAGAAGTATGATCCTCAACAAAGCCCGGATCAATAATATTTACTTCTCCTGCAGCAAGAGCAGCCAAAGCATCAGTTGCGTTGTCAAAATACTTA
>DAOWED010000053.1 GCA_030638685.1 Candidatus Heimdallarchaeota archaeon
AAGCTAGGGATCATGTGCATGTAACCTAAACAACTCTCACCCTTATCCCATGTTTCAAAATCATTCAGTTTTTCAATATTATTTCTAACTACAAGGATCTTTTTTCCTGTTTCTTTAGTCACGGTAACGTCATCTTCAATTCTTACTCCGAATTTATTGGGTAAATAAATTCCTGGTTCAATTGAGTGAACATTTCCTACCTCTAGTGGTTGAGTATTGCCTTTTACTATGTATGGCTCTTCATGAACCTCTAAACCTATACCATGTCCGGTTCGATGTGTGAAAAACTTTCCATATCCCTTCTTTTCAATGAAAGAGCGAGTAGCATAATCTACCTCTTCTCCTGTAGCTCCATCTTTTGCACTATCTACTCCTCTCTGGTTTGCTTCGTGGACTATTTCATAGACCTCGATAAATTCTTTATTATTTTTATCAAGAGTTGTAGTACAAGTAATGTCTCCCCAATATCCTTCAATTGATGTTCCCGCGTCAATAAGCACGACATCCTTCTCTTTGATTTCACGTGAAGAAGAATGCATATGTGGTATTGCAGAGTTTGGTCCTGATTGAACTAGAGCCCATGAAGGTTCACCTGATTGAGATGTTAATTCATTCATTACCTGCTTTTGAACCTCTATTTCAGTGGCTCCCGGTTTAAGGTTTAGCATTGTTTCTGAGATTACTGCTGCTGATATTTCACTGGCTTTTGAGAGAGCTACTTTTTCCGCCTCTGATTTAGTTTTTCTGCACTCATGGATTAGTTTCTCTCCATTTACAAATTCAGTATCTTTAAGATTGTTTTTTAATCGAGCATAACTGAAGAACGGTAAATTTGGAGAAACAGCTATTTTTAGTTGATCTGCTTTTTTAAGATATAATATTTCACTTGCAAGGTCATATGGATTTTGATCCTCTACCCATGTTTTTATCTTACTAAAAGTGGTTGTTTTTTCCATTCTAGATTTTTCAAAAGAGGGACATACCAAAGTTGGTTCCCCTATACTTGGAATTATTCCAAGGGTAAGTCTTTCTGAAGGTAAAGCATTTGCTTTGAATAAGTAGCGAAAATTGACTTCCAGTCCAACAATGAAATAATCTATTTTATCCTTTTCAAGTATTTTTTGGACTTTCTTGGTTCTATTTTTGAACTCGTCAGCTGAGAGCATAGATTAGTATTTTACTTGCTTAAAAAAGAACTTTTCCCAAGAGCAAAACTATAGATTTTATTCTTTTTTTGAATGAAATAACTGAAGCAAGAGAATTAGCATTAAACAACTATCTAGTATCTTCTTTTTTTCCTAGCTGCAAAATCTGCAGACCTAACTGAGACATCATCAAGACTTGACCAATCATCTGGATCCTTTCTTTGATACCTTGGTTGACCCCTTCTTTTTCCCTCATTCTTCCTCTGAATGACTGGTTCACTTAGATTATTTTCAAGGTTTATCTCCCCAATTACTTTTTCATCACTGTTTAAAGGTTCAAATTTACCTTTTTTACCGACATTAAGAGTTAAATGTTGTTTAAAGGCTGAACAAAAACCATTGACTAATTTATATGACTGTTCCAGAACTATTTGCTCAATTATCTCATTCCAGACGGTTAGATTGATACAACCTGTTTCATCTGCCACCTTAAAAACTGCTACATTATTTTTTTCCTGATTTCTTTTTGAAATAACTTCTTTAGGTTCTTCAATAACCTCAATAACCTTAAAAATGGTCATTACGCTTTTGTTTCTTAAATTGAGCTGGTTAATTGAAATGAAGTCCTCGGACATTATATACACTTACTGCCATAACTAGAATAGTATTTTGGCGATTTCTACTAGTATATTAATTTCAAACCTTTTAAATGCTTTCCCAGAATATTTGAGTATTTTTTTTTCTCTAAAGATAATAGAGCATTGAATCTATAAGAAAAACTATTAAAATGAAAAATAAACTCCAAAGAATGAATTTTTTAATAATATAAGCTCTTTTGGGAGTTGGATTGGCAATTATTAGTGTCATATACAGGAACATTAGCACATCAAAGAAGATAATTGAAATTTTAGTGAATAGTTCATATCCATCAAGAATGATAGGCATGGTAGCAAAGATAGCTAAGATAAAGATAGGTGCAGCAAATAAAGCAGCTCCTTTTCGACCAAGTCGAACAGCTATTGTTTTAATATTCTCCTGAGCATCACCTTCAACATCTACAATACCTTTCACTACTTCCCTTGCGGCATTAAGTAGAAAACCAATAGTGCCCATAACCATGGGAGTAACATCGAACTGATTATCCACATATAAATCACCATACACAAAGAGCATCAAAACAGCGAACCCTATTGAAAGATTTCCAACAAAACCCATTTTCTTAAGCCATAAATTGTAAATGTCTAATACTACAGACATGAAGACAAATACTAGAGTAGTATACCAAATATCAGAAGTAAGGTCAACATAAAGAGCAAAGAAAAAGCCGACTACAAATAAAACAATAGCAAAGATTTTAGCTTGTGGAATTGTAAGAATCCCTCGAGGAAGAACTCTTTGAGGGGCGTTAATGCGGTCAACCTCAATATCAACAATGTCATTATGAACCATTGCTTGAGCTGCAGCGAGAAAACCTCCAATTGAGATACAAACTAAAGGTACAAAATCGTATGAATCAGGAGTAGCGACAAAGATAGAAACCATTAAAGCTATACTTGCGGTAATACCGTTCAAAGGTCTTGTCATCCAGAACATTGATTTAATTTTGAAGAGAAGACTGAAGTCATCAGAACTAGAGTTTTTCATTAGCTTGAAAAAATCATACCTATTGAAAAAGTTTTATGTGAAAGAATATTCTCAAGATGTTTCTTCCTCTTCTTCAACTGTTTTTGCGCCATTTTTCTCATCATCGCTTTCAGCTTTCTCTTCAAAACTATCTGAAGGGATACTAGGGGGTCCAACGGTTGGAATACCCGGTGGGGCAGGATCTACCTTTTCCTCAGTTATTGGTTCTGTACTTGGAGGAGGGATGGCTGGTGGAGACGCATCAGTTCTTTCTTCACTGCTTGAAGGGGGGATGGCTGGTGGAGCTGCAGGTGATTCATCACCAATATCCGGAATAGCAAAAAAATTCGGCATTGCTGGCATTTCCTTTTCCACTTCTATTACCTCTTCTTGGACTTTTTCTGTTTCTTGAATGAGTGAAGATAATCTGTTAGTAAGGATCATCACCATCTCTGATTGGAATGTTATAAATCCAAAGGGGTCGTTTTCTCCGAGCTGCATAAACACATAAGCAAATGAGGTTTTTTCTCCCTCAAAGACCACAAAATGATACTTTGCTTTTGAAGAAAGTATGCTAACAAAATTAGTTGCTTCATCATTATCTAAAACAAAACTCCAGCTTCCAAAAACGGAGAATTTACTAACAGGATGCATAATTTCTCTAAATTGAATGATTTGATCCTCCCACTCACTTAACTCTGGAGTTCCCAGAAAGAGGTTTCCTTGTTCTTCTACAAAATTAGGGCATCTAGAAATTGCTATCTCAAGTAAATCTTTTATTTGAGTACTTTTTAGATCACACAAAATTGTTTGTGTTTTGAATGTTTCACTTATTATTTCTGGAATTGAAGCTTCAAATTTGCCACCATTCTGATAAGCTAATAATTTTTTAAGCTCTTCCCAGCTTGTTTCTGATGCTTGCTTTTTAAATTCGAATTGGAGTTGTCCATTGGATGCTTTTAATTGTGGTACATCATCACTAGTCATTTTAATTAAATCGACAAAATCACCCAAGAATCCTAGTGTTGTTGCCCTTAGAGTCTCTTTTTCATACATTGGTTGTACTATTTGAAATGTTGCAGGCAAAAGTTGCATATCTATTAGCTCTCCTACGAAGTAATAGACATCTCCTGGGATATTTACCGTTATATCTCGATCTTCTGATTTATAGCTTATTAAGCGATCTTTGTATTCTTCTTCTAGTGGTTTTTGACCTGAAGCTATTCTTAGTTTATCAAAATACTCAAATAACCGCTTTTTGTTAACTTGAACAATCAATTGCCACCAAGTTTCATCTCCAACTAATGGAACTGGTCTAAACCAATATAGCATATCTCTCTCTGTTACTACTGCGCCGTCACACTTTGCCAATACGCTGTCATATAGAATATCAGTTGCTTTTCTCCAAAGTTTCACAGGGCTAAATTGGTCGAGTTGAGAGCCTGTTGAATAAGTAATAGCCCATCCTTCCATAGTTGTCAAAGCTATAACATCTACCCATTCATTTTCACCAATAAAAGTTTGAAACAAGCGATCAATTTCCATAACTCCTTGAGCGGAGGTCATTAGTGACCCTCCTAATAGAATATCTAGCTCTTGTTTTAGGGGCTCTAGTAGATAGATTCTTCCTTGTGAGTTTTTTATTAGTTCTAGATTATTAACTATTTTTTCTCCTATTTGAGATATTAAATGGTTAGCTGCTGCTTGTGAAATATTTTCTCTAACTCTTAATGCAATTAGGAAATCTTCCACTCTATGATAAATAAAATAACTATGCTCAAGAAATTCAATCTCTACTCTTTCACCTGTGGTCTCACTTCCCATAGTATCCATAGCTGAAATTCGACCGGCTGCTAGTATCTCCATAGACTCTCCACTTTCTTCTCCGAGATAAACAACAGGGATTGATTCATAGATTACAAATAATTCTAAAACATCTTGATGCATTTTATTACCTTATGCTATTCATGGATGCAATAATAAAAAAGTATTCTTGATGGTAATAGCGTTTTAGGTCAGTTACTTTTATCTGTCTTTTTTCACGTTTCTTCTTCTGGTTTTTTATAGGCTACAATGATTACTCCCGTTATTTGATCATTGTTTTTCTTTTCTTGAAGAGGAACTTCACTTTTCAAAGGATAGGCATTTAGATAATATGCTTGTTTTTCATTGTTCTTTATTGGTTTTGAGATTTTTTTCTTTTTATTTTCCAAAATAAGGTTTGAAATATCAATTATTTTCTTTACAAAGGCTGATTTTTTTATTTCTTGAATATTCGTTCCTTCTTGGATGTCAGTCTTGCACTTTATTATATCATTCATGGCTTTATTGCATCTTAAAACATCAAAATGGCGATTAATAACCAATATTCCTTCTTCAATTCCGTGGAAAACCCGTAAAGTAAAATCTTGCAGAGCTTGATGTTTTGTATGATCAAGTTCTCGAGTGGTTATATCTCTGATGAATTCAAAGACAAATCTCTTCCCACTTAATTCCACAACTCTAATTTTCCTTAAGCATTGGATTTTTTTACCTGATTCAGTTATTACCGGTTCCTTTTTGGTTATTTCTCCAATTGTAAGAACTTCATCCAGCAAGTCTATTGCCTCATCTTCTGATAATAACGAATGAATCTTTCTGAACATTTTAGCAGGGAAGGGGTCGTTATCTCGATATACTCCATACATTTTTTTTGCTTGAGTATTAGTTTGAATAATTTCTCCTTCTTCGCTGTATACTATTATAGCATCACTTGTATTATTGAAAACGAAGTTTAACCTGTCTTGCTCTACTTTAAGCCTTAATTCCATTCGAGCAATTCGTGTTACAGTGTGGATTTTTATCTCTATTGCTGATAAGAAATGATCATCTATATCTGAAACATCTTCAATTGAGCTCATTAGCCCATCAAAAGCTTTGTTGATTTCTTTTCTATTGTAAAAGAGGTGTTCATAAAAAATAGGATAGATTATCGCTACTAGAACAAAATTTTCTCCTTTAAATCGGGGATCTTCTAGCTCTTTGTCAGTGATTCTTTTTGAGAAGATAAGAGCATTATATACTTCAGAATCAAGAACTGGAAGTGGTCCAAAAAGCCCCGGCGTGTAGGAATCTCCTTGCCCAATAGCTGTTGAAAAGTAAACCCCTAACCTCAATAAGTCTGTTTCTTCATCCTCTAAGGGCACCTTTTCTGATTTTACTACCTCCGGTCCCATTCCACTCATCTTCCAAACTACCATGAATGTTTCATCCGGGTCAAAAGGCTTGTCATCAAGAAACATTTCTGAGGTTTTATTCATATACTTCATTTGTAAAAATCCCTTTTTAGTCTTCCTAAATTATAATAGCCCGCCCTTTGAATTTCTTTCTGAGAAGAAAAGAATTAATGAAAAGATGAGAAAGTTGACAATAGATAAACCAGTAAAAGCTTAAGAATGAGTCTGTCCAATCCAACACTTTTAATAATATGGTGTTAATCTTCAGACGATTAAAGTGTTGATAAGGCACCTAGCATCAATTTTCGATTATGATTTAGAAAATGATACAAATGCAGCTCTGATCTTTGAAAACGTTCTAACGTCATCAGAGCATAACCCCGTGCTAGCCAACGCTATCACGTCAATGATCAGTTTTTGGTCATCGCCTTTGCACATTTTAGTATCTAGAGACCAAGCAATAGACCCTTCAAAGGAAACATCGCTAAAAGTCCATGTTTTTGATTCAAGTTTTAAGTTTCTGGAAAAAGCAGAAGTGAATATTACAGAAGTTAAAACTGGAAAAGTGGTAGCAACAAGTTCAACAAATGAGTTTGGTTATTGTAAAATAAATCTGGAAGATGTAGTAGGGAGTAGTTATGATATCTCTGTTACTTTTGGAGAACTTAAATGTAAATATCGTATTGAATATCTAGAAAAAGATACTCCAAAAAGAAATGTTTACGCTATATCTGATTCATTAACCTATCTCCCTGGGGAAACAATTTACATAAAAAGTGTTGTGTGGACCTTATTGGGTAACAAGTATTTACCGTGCAAAGAGAAGGAAACCCGTTGTCATTTAATTGATCCTAGAGGAAGAACTCTTGAAGTTTCTTTAGAAAAAACAGATGCTTTTGGAAATTGTGAGTTTGAATTCATCTTAGCAGACTTATGCCAAAAAGGATCTTATGAATTAAGAATAGAGGTGGATGATGATGAGACGCAACTATCTTCAACATTTTCAATTCCAATTACCGTTTATTCAATAGAACAACCACAAATTATAGTAGATTTAGCTGCATCTTCAGCTCTTAAAAAAGGGGAAGAACTCGCAGTTCAAATTACTGCTAAATACTTCTATGGGGATCCCGTCAAAGAATCTACTGGAGTATTGAATTTAATCTCATCTAATCTCAATTTAGTTAAAACTTGGAATGTAACTCTGGATGATAGGGGCACTTTTTCAGGAATTTTCGACGTTTCAGATATTGCACTGGATAATTTCACTCTGAGAACAGAAATAACTGATAAAAAAGGAGAAAGAGGTTATTCAATAAAACGGATAAAACATGTTGATAACCTAATCACAGCAAGTTTAAGCTGCCCCGATATCATTGCTTCACAAATGAAAGAACTAATGATTGAAGGTACTATCAGTAAAATAACTGGACAACCAGAACGACAATTACCATTTTTATTAATGTTAGTAGACCCTAGCGGAAAAACCTTCCCTCTCATAAAAAGTAGTAAAACATCAAATTCAGGAAACTTCACCATAAAGATTCCCTTATCTGAATATGATCTTTCTGAAGAAACAAAATCTCTTTTCCTTTTGCTTGAAACTGAAAAAGGTTCAACTGATGAATCAGTTTTTCTCTCCAAAAGAATTGCAGTACAGCACTCTGAAGAAATCTCAGATAAAAACTTACAGATTCAACTTCTACAAGATCCTTCCCAGATCTCAAGTGGTACAGAAATTCCAATTCAAGTTTCTGCATCAAGCGAACTTGAAGGACTAGCAGTTTTTGTTAATCTCGCACTCAATAAGCAAACTTTCTCAACACATGGAATTTTTGAAGATGGAAAAGCTCAATTGAACTTAATTGTTCCAAAATCTGCTTGGGGAATTGGTACAATTGAAGCATATGCTATTAGCAAAACAAGAATGGTTTTCAGAGACTATTTCTCCATACAGATAGAACCTAAAGCCAATAAAATTAATGTGAGCATCTATTGGGAAGGAAAATATAAGCCCGGAGATAAAGCATCAGTTGAAATTATTACAGAAGACCTTCAAGGGGAACGGATACCTGTTTCGTTAAGTTATTTCTTACAAGATTCACTAATGCTTGATGAAGTTTATAGACCTAACTTTGACGAGCTCTTCTTTAATCAAGAAGTACCTAAAATTCAACCAGTAATAGAATATTCATGGATGAGGCGTAGATTTTACCATATCTTAACACCGTTTTTTAATCAGTTAATTGGTACTCTTTATGAAACAAAAGACCCCACCTTATTTGCCATTATATACGAGTTGATAGATCGATTATTTTCCCGCTCATTAATCTCAGAAACAGAATTTTTGAAGCATTATGACCGGATTATGGAATATGTTGCTTCAGTTCTTTGCAAGGAAAAGGCTTCACACGATCATTTATACTCAGTATTGCTAAATCTTTTTGAAATTCAATCCTTGTATAATAATAACAAAAAAACAATTGTTAAGCGCTTAGCAAACATCACCGCTTATCTTATACCGATAACTAATCAATTTACGCAAAAAGTTAACGAATTATTTACTCCTATTTTAGCATTAAAAAAGCCTAAAGATGAACATGAAGCTATTTACAATTCAATTTATTGGAGTTATTTGGCAGATTCAAGTATCAAACGAATTACTCAATTAAAAACTGAAAAAGAACCTTCAAACTCTATTAAAAAGAAAATCTTCAATACTCTAAAAAATCAATTGGAGGAAATACGGAAAACAGTGGCAGACGAAGAAATAGAAATGCCTTCCTCACAGAAAAATCAACTATCAGAAGTAATAGATGCTTTAAGTAGTCAAATTAATCAATTAGATGTCAAAGTAACTGATTTTTCACGCTATATTCAAAAAATACCCGTTGGAAAAGATCAAATAAAAACGAGACCTCAAAAATTTGAAATTCCACAAAACACTGATTTTCTAGCCTTTCAAGAAGTTATGCAAAAGCAATTGAAGGCAGATTCTTCAACCTCATTCCCGTCACTTGAAGTTTCTTCAGCTCCAACAATTGAACGCCTTGGAGAAGGGGACGAAGATGAATTTAGCGATAGGCAAAGTGTAAGAACAAGTCAATGGGTATCTATGAAAAAATCACCAGGTGAAACAAAAATCACCTTTCCTTTGCCAAATAACAAATCTTCTCAGAAACTAAGAGTTCTAGCATTAACAAATGAACCTACTATAGGTTATTCTGAATCTACTATTTCACCTGAAATAACTTTAACAATAACTATTGATAGCCCCAAAGTTATTACCATGAATGATGAATTTGAAGTAGGCATAATACTTGCAAATCTGGAAGACAAAGATCTGGCTGGAAAACTAACTTTTTCATCATCACTTGTTACATCATTAAAACCATCTGAAGAAATACTTGTACCTGCAAAGAGCTCTATCAGAGTAAATCATATCATTTCACCAACAAGGATAGGAGATGGTTTTATAACCTGTGAATTCAGAGGTGAAACTTTAATAACTCAACAAATGGGGCTGCTTAGGGTGATTCCTTGTGGTTCACCTTTAATCGAATCACTTCGTGCTTATGTTGAAGAAAGATCTACACATCAAGATATTACCATTGATTATTCTATAGAATCTGCAGATAAGTGTTTATCAAACTTAACCTTATTAGCTGGTGAAAAAGCTCTCGCAGTTGATGCTTACGAAAAAATACTTGAGTATCCTTATTTAACTGTTGAAAAGAATGCTTTTGTGATACTTGTCGGAGCAAAAATAATTAAATTTTTCACACCAAAAGAAGGTTCAGAACCGGCTCGTTTCTCTTATTATAAAACTGAAATAAAAGCGTGCATTCAAAGACTAGCCTCTTTTCAAAATTCTGATGGGGCTTGGGGCTGGTTTAAGGACGGTTCCAGTGATCCTATCATAACCTCTTTGGTTGTAAAAGCTCTTGGACAATTAGAATCAATCGATATTTTTGTTGACCCCACTCTTATAGATGATGGAGTCCACTGGTTACTTCAGAAAAGAAATGAGAAAGGTTACTGGGAATACTCAGATGAACCTTCTCCAATTCGCTCAAGTCTGAGTTTAACTTCTTATATTTTCAATTCGTTAATGTCTCTTGATATTGACTTGCCATCATCCCTAATAGATGATGTTCATTATTATCTTAAAGAAAATATGTCCTCAATGAGGGATGATCCCTTTATTTCTGCAATGTTACTACTCACATTCAAATACTCTGATGAAAAACGTTATTCTCAAGTTTTAAGCAGACATGAGCAAATCATTAGAAGAACTAGGGAAACAAGTGAAGATGAAACATCAATTCACTGGCCCGGTGGATCTGCAATCGGTGGGTCTGAACAAACAACTGCTTTATGTTTAAAAATACTTCATCATCAAAGGAGACGAGTTTCCGTTATCAACAAAGGTCTTGAATGGTTAATCTTCAGACGCACAAGAAAAGGTGTCTGGCGAAATCTTCAATCAACAGCTGAAGTAATTGATGTTCTTCTTAATGTAGCTGAAGAACCGGTTTTCACGGATGGTTCAGTAGCTATCTCATTAAACGATCAACCTTTGAGAGAGTATTCCATTTCTCAAGATAAAATAATCGACTTAGTACCACTGATAAGAAATATACCACTTCATTCTCAAGAAGGAGTAAATAATGCACAAATCTATCGAGTAGGTGAGATACCACTTTACTACGATTTAATCCTAGAACGATGGGATGAAACTTATCATCTAACTTCATCATTACTCGCAATTGAACGGAGTATAAGTGATCTTCATTTAATAAAAGGAGACGAACTCAACATAATTTTATCCCTAACACCTAAGCAAGAGTTTTATCAAGTGGTTCTTGAAGAACCAATTCCTTCAGGTTTTACTGTAGATAAACCTAGTCTTGAACTTCTAGTTGAGACGGGTGCTGTAACTGAATACCACTTATTAGCAGAAACAATAGTTTTTAGATTGAATAAATTACCTAATGAAGCAATAGAGTTAACGTATAGCGTTACTGCGCGAGGGGTCGGGAAATTCTGGCAGAATCCAGCTTCCATTTTTCCTCTACATCAACCACATCTTATGGCTCAAAGTAAACACTCAACCTATACTATATCCAAGGAAAAACCAAAGGAGGAAGAATCATGACTTCTGAAGAAATTTTAGCTCTTATTGAAGAGTGGAAAAACAAAAGGGACGATCCCTTATTTCTTGAAAAGATGATTGCTACATTAAGCGATCTTGAAGAGAAAGGTTATTCTAAAATTATTTATGCCTTAAAATTTGCTCTAGGGCTTGAAACATCGGGACCTTATCCTGAACTGGCATCCTCTAGCTTTGATGAATTACTGGTTAATGCTGACTCTTTTCCTCTTTATTTCGGAAGAAGAATTGCTAATGCCGCAGTAAAACATTATTCAGCTACCGGTGAGAAAGACAAAGAAAAAATAGCTAAAAATCTTTTTACTTATTCTCTTCAAAAAGTGCCATATATAGTTCAACCCCCAAGTGGCTTTCTTTTTGACTTTCCTGCTGATGAAATGATTACAACTCTTTCACAGTTTATTACAGCTGAAGGTGCTTTTTCTAAACAAGCTGGCAGTGATTTGCCTGATATTTACTCCACCTTTCAAGGAGTTATCATTTCTTTAGCTTTAGACTCTCTTAGTGCCTCTCAATCCGAAAAAATCTTTGACTGGTTGATGAATTTTTATGATCCATATTCTGGTCTTTTCGCTAATAATATTGAAATGACGGCTATGTCTGTGATTATCCTCAAAGTTATTAATAAACTTCCTGAACTTAATCACCCTCAAACAGCTTCTATACTTGCTAAAAACTACTCTAGTGAGTTAACTACTCCTCAAACATATATCTTAGTTGCTCTTTCTTACCTTTCAAACGTTGATCTCATCGATACTCGTTCCAGTATTATTAAGGTTTTTTCTGAACGAAGCTCGCTTGGTGGTTTTGGATCTTCCTCAAATTCAACCTATGAGGCAGTTTCTCAACTTCAAGCTCTTAAGTCTCTCTCTAAACTTTCTCCTATTAAACGTTTAACCAATTTCTTAATTAGAACCCAGTCTCCTTCTGGTGGTTTTCATTATATTCCCGGTCAACCTCCCACTCTTCAAGGAACTTTTGAGCATGTTCAAGTTATCGCTGCATTAAATATTATGCATAAATTCGACGCTTCCCAGATTGTCTCTTACTGTTTAAATGAATGGAAAAAGAAAGAACAATTAGATATTTCTTTCCTTTATTACATCGTTCTTACTCTAAAAGCCATCTAGTTTCTTTTCCCTACTCTTCTCTCCTCTCTTCTTTCTTTTGATTTTTATTAATGCCTTGTATAACAAAAGTATTTATGTTGTCAAATAGTCTCTTTTTCCTACTCTCCCTCTCCTCTTCTCTATTTTGACTTTTATTAATATCTTGCATAACAAAGGTTTTTATATTGTATTGTATAACAATATATTATATAACAAAACATTAAAAACGATTCACCGGAAAAAGGCAAGAGGAAAAAAAATGGCGAAGAGAAGCACAGAATTGAATAAAATGAGAGATAAGTGGGAAATCCAATATCGAAAAGGAGTTATTCAACTGATGGTTTTAGCCGTGTTAAATCAAGGAGAATCGTACGGTTATGAAATATGTCAAATAATTAGTGAGATAACGGATGAAGTGATAGATGTACCGATAGGTACAGTATACCCATTACTAGGTCGATTTCAACAGGACGGATTAGTGGAAACATATACTCAAGCTGGAAAAAGAGGAAAAAGAACAATGTATCTAATAACTGGTTTGGGTAAAGAGCTATTCTATAAGCTACAGGATAGATGGGTTCGTTATTCAGCTGCAGTTAACAGTTTTCTAACAAAAATAGATGAATATAAGTTTTGAAAGAAGGTAAAAAAATGGCTAACCAAGAAGAGCAAATGAATGAAGACTATTTGTTTAAGACGAAAATAAGAATAAGAATAAGAATAGACAATACTAATTTCAATAAATGGGTAAAATGGTTAATTATAGGGCTATATGTTGTACAGATACTCTTAGCATTAAGCTATGCCTATGTGGGGAAACCACTAGAGTACTGGACATTAGTAATCGCTTCTATTTATTTTGCAGTTTTATCACTTGGGTATATTACAACGAACTCTCACCAGTTAAAGGAAAAGCATTTACTACAACATCAATCACTGCAATCGTTGTTATTGGTAGTTCTATCAATTCATCAAGCATTATATTTCCTTATAACGTCATCAGGTTCAAGTCTAAATCATAATCAACTAAATCCATTAATATTAATCAACTTTTTTACGATTTTATTGTTCTGGATATCAGCATATATTGTATTTAAAACGGTATACAAATATACTTTAAGAGATCTGAAAGATATCTTAACACTTAACCAAATAGCGATTGCACTACTACTTTATGGTGTATGGGTATCAATAATGAGTCTAAAAGAAAATATCATGATCCTTGTTCCTATATTAATTATAGTAGTTCTGCTTTTAGTTGCTTCCTGGGTTAAGTGGATAAAGAAACCAACTTCTGGAATAAGTGCAAGTGATCAAGTAAGAAGCCAAGCATTAAATTCAATTGTAACAAGAATAAGAGGTTCTTCTATTGTGAAAGTTGCTAAAGATTTAGTAGCATTATCTTCTCTTGTCGTTGGAGTCTTTACTTTAGCACTGTTCATCTATGCATTTGGAGCTGAAGATTCCCATTTGACGGATCTTTTTGCTTTACTCGCTACTAGTGCAGCTTTTTTTTACATTTTTACGAAATTAATGATAAGTTACAATAAGGATAGTGGTATGTTTGTTTATGATAACCATTTTAGAGAAGAAAACAAGTGGGAAGTTGATATACGTCTTTACAAAAAATATGTTTCAAGACGATTTAGAAGAGTTTGGATGTTAAACCTAATATTTGTTTTCATGTTCTTTATATCGCTTAATATATACCTTGACTATGAAAGACAAGAGTATCACTACCAAGAACAAGATTTTTGGTCACTATTTACACTTGGTATTGTTATTTTAGCAGTAGTTTCTTGGGTTCTAAGATATATCAGAAAATATCGATATCAGGAGAAAATGGATCAATTGTTAGGTGGACTGAATTTATCAGGTGGATCTTTAGCCTTTATACTTGAACAAACACCTGAGCTAAAAGCTTTTGCATCTATCGAACTAATAAAATTAATTAACAAGGGAATCCTTGAAAGGATCTCCGTTAGAAAGGAAGGTGAATAAAGTGAGTGAAGAAAATCTAATAATAACTGATCAAGCAAGTTCAACACTTAGACTCTTTTTGAAAGAAGTGCAAGCAGAATTAGGAACACTCTCTACTGCACGAAGAGAAGAAGTGGTTTTAAATGTCAGACGGCATATATTCAACTGGTTAAATGATGTATATGAAATTTCAGAGCCAGTAACTAATGAGAAGATGTTAAGAGCTATTAAAAAGATGGGTACTCCAGAAGAAATGGCATTTATGGCTATGGATGACGATGACGTAGATCTTTCACCTCCGACACTTGAAACAACCAAAGAAACGTCAACAGAGGTCTCACGTCCGGCGATGAGTTCTAGTAGGGTTATGGGGTCAGAGAGTGGATCACGAACACCATCAAGAGCAACCATGAATTCTACAAGGTATGAAACTGCTCCACCATTGATAGACCTGAATTTTGAATTCTCATTCAGGCTTAGAAATATATTAATTATTAAGGGGGTAATTTTACTTTCTTTAATTTGGTTAGTATTTTTATCAATCACGGTTGGATCAAATTATGACTGTATTTTCAACGCTGATTGCCATCCTAATAAAGATATGACAATTATTTCTCCATTCTATATTAATAGGATATCTAATTATAATCAATCAAAAGATCTTGCCGGTATGTTTTATGTCATAGTACTCCTATACAGTATCTCGGCTCTTTTGCTGAGATCTATTATTCATAATAAAGAGCGCACTTATTCACGTTTGAGTGATTATGATGAAAAAATCTACTATGTAATTTTTGTCATATTTCTTTCATGGATGATGTATACTGTAAATGATTTTATGATATACGGTTCAAGGGATCCCGGTATTAAGCTTTTCACTTTACATGAAGATCTTTTCAACTGGTTTCTTGTTCAATCTATTCTTTGGTTAATATTGATTTTTACTGATCGTTGGGTTTTAAAACAAATAACTCAATCGATAAAATACATCAAATCATTTTTTTAAACTGAAGTAATAATAACACAAAAGTAACACAAGATTGATTAACCATCACGTAAAAGCTCAAAATGAGACATAACATTGTAATGTTAAATTCTCAAAAAAAGAGGAACCAAAAATGACTCAATATAGATGTCAACGTTGCAAAGAGACTGTATTACCAACAGATATGAAAATTGTTCCCGGAATTAAATGTCCTAAATGTGGAAACAGAATACTGTTTAAAGAACGTCCTCCTGTCGTTCGTAAGGTAAAGGCAAGATAATTCGACTAATTTATTTTTTAAAATCTTATACATCTTGGGAGTTTTTTTTTACTTCAAGCTGTTGTCGTTGACTTTTTTACACAAATGGGAATGTTATTCTGTTAATATTGAAGAATGAAGTTACATGAGTGTACTTAAGTTTCCAATTATTGTATTATGTGGATCTACCAAATATTATGAACTATTTGATAAAACAAGCTTGGAATATACCTTAAATGGTTGGATAGTTCTAAGCATTGGTTCTCATAGAGTCAGTGACAAGAATCTAGAGATCTCAAAAGAACAATTTGAGATGCTTGGGGAATTACATAGAAGAAAAATTGATATGGCAGATCTAGTATATATCATTAACAAAGACGGATACATGGGACAAGGTACTAGGGATGAGATTGAATATGCAAAAAGTCAAAATAAAAAAATTGAATATCTAGAATCAATTTGAAAAT
>DAOWED010000167.1 GCA_030638685.1 Candidatus Heimdallarchaeota archaeon
AATAAATTAAAAAACCTATAAAGGGAAACTTACATAAGTATTTTGTGAGCTCAATATTAAATAGATGAAAACAATATACAATTGCTCATCAAACACAATTAAAAGGTAGGACAATGATATTTTCAGAAATTAAAGAAAGAGATAATGAAGGATTAGCACATCTAAAAGAAGAGCTTGGGATCGAAGACATTTTTATATGGGCTAATGAAAAAGTTTCAGGATGGGATGCAAGATTAGTTTGGGGAGATTGGGGAAGTAGAAGAAGAGTTATTTTATCAGAGGGAAATGTAGTAGCTCTTAATTTCTGGAATATGAAACTTGATAGGATTCCAAAAGCAATTGAGTCCTTTTCTCATCTTCAAGGATTAAATCTTAGCAATACCGGCTTACAAAAACTCGATTTGGGTAATATTAAAAACATTGAAACTCTCAAAAAAATTACAGTAGCTTATAACTCTATAACAGAGATTAATGGTTCACATCTGGATAAACTGAAAAATGTTATTTCAGTTAATCTAGGTTGTAATCAACTTACATCAATTGATTTAACACCCCTTTCTGGACTAACCAACCTTGAGAATTTTTACTTCTATGAAAACCCAATTGAACAAATAGATTTGAAGCCGCTTTCAAATCTGGAAAATCTAATTAGAATTGCACTTGGGGGAAACAAGCTTGCTGAAATAGACCTTTCACCTTTGAAAGAAATTAGTTCTCTTGAGGAGATCTACCTCAGTGGGAATGACTTGAAAACAATTAATCTTGAACCTATTAAAGATCTATTTCACCTCAAAGTTTTATTCCTTGACTATAACCAAGTTAGTTCCTTTGATTTCAAACCAATAATTAATTTACCAATCGAAGATCTTAGAATAGGTGGAAATCCCTATAAAGAGATTGATTTCGAAACAATAAGTAAAATGAAGAGTTTGAAGAAGCTTTACCTCTGTGATGCTAATCTTAGTGAAGAAGCGTTAAAACAACTGGACGTTCTTCAAGAAAAAGGAATAGACATCAAATGTAGGTAAACAACTGAAACAAATAATATTAATTTTAATCTATTTTTTTAGCAAGAAAAAAAGGATGACAGCTATCTCCTAAGCTATCCTCAATTTCCTTCATCCAGAGAATCTCAAATCCACTTTCCTTAATTAATTTCATATTAGTTTCAGTATCGAAACTACTCCAGTACATTGTTTCATCAAAGAAGTCATCGTAAGTAGTACCAGGATCATCTCGAGAACTCATTCCTATCAACATAAGTCCTCCCTTTTTGAGCATTCTATTAATATTCTTAAGGATTTCAAAATGTTCTTCTCGAGGAACATGAATAATCGCATAATAAGAGATAATGCCATCGAAAAACTCATCAGGAAAATCAAGTGTTAACATATCTCGACAATAGAATTTTGCTTTCGGAACTAATTCTTTAGCCAGAGAAATTTGTTTCTCTGAGATATCAATTCCTATAACATCAAAGTATTGAGAAAGTTCCTCTGTGAAAGGCACTCCTGCTCCACAACCTGCATCCAACACTTTACCTTTTAGAGCCATTGCTTGTACTTTTTCAACAAATTCCGGAAGAAGCTTCATTTCATAGACATCTGAATTTCTTTTTGCAAGATATTTTTCAGCTATCTTATCATATCCTTCAGAAACAATTCTCTTTTCTTCGTTATTCACAGTTAATTAAGAAACAAGCCTATAATAAGTTTTAAGTTACAATTCAATAATTACAAATATTTATGAAAAGGTTTGTTGTAACAAAATCAGTTGATCTTTATGACTATTTCAGGGACAGATATTCTTGAAGCCAAAAATAGAAGAGCAGAGTATATCCAGAAAATGTCGGATAATCAAGTAGTTATTACATTGCAGCTCAATATACCTGGAAATATCAAAGATCAATCACAATATCAGCTTTTTGCTAAACTTAAATTTATTGAACTTATCAACTTTTTAGAAAAAAAAGGAACAGTAATTGGGTTTCAAGAACTTAGATTCCTTAAGACAGGACCCGAAGGATACATTGTAATTAATAATCTATCATCTGAACACGCTAAAAAATTAACCTCATATATCGAGGAAAAAACACCCGGTGGAAGAATTTTAGACTTAGACGTGGTATTCAATAATAATAGAGTTGAAAGAAAGAAAAAACGTTCCTGTTATTTATGTGACGATTTAGCTATCAATTGTGCTCGAGAAGAAAGACATTCGGTTGATGAAATTCTAAAACATATACATCAATTAATCGAGCTAGAATTGAAAGCAGCTGACCTACATCTTAAATAAGAAAGGAAGGTAATCAAATTATGAAAGAGAATAACCTTTCCAGCCAAACTGAAAGAAATTTTAGTTTATGGATTTCTGGTCAAATAATGAAAGGTATTCTTCTTGAGGTAAGTTGTTTTCACAAACCGGGATTAGTAGGACCCATTTCATCAGGAATTCACCAAGATATGGATTTTTCACTATTCATGAAATCTTCTGCTGCAATTTCTTCGTTCTATCCTCAATTTGTTGAATTAGGAATAAAAAAAGCTCTTAACCCAGATCAAATCCTCACTCCTTTGAAACTAATAGGTTTACAAGCTGAAAAGGCAATGTTCGCAGCGACCAAAGGAGTTAACACTCAAAAAGGTCTAATTTTTAGTTCTGCATTATTAGCAGCTGCTGCCGGCATATACTTCAGTACATCTCAAGCCAATCTTTCTGCTGAAAAAATTTTTGAGAACATTGCTAAGATTTCAAAAGGAATAGTAAGAAGAGAATTAGAGCCCTTAAAAGAAAAACAACTTGAAAAATTAACTAATGGTGAAAAACTATTTCTAAAAAATGGCGTTACCGGAATAAGGGGAGAGGCAGAAAAAGGCTTTCCTTTAGCTAAGAAGGCTTGTTTCTATCTCAAGCAAGAAATGAAAAAACAAAGAAAACTAAATGATGTACTCCTTGAAGCTCTTTTCTTGATCATCTCTGAACTAGATGACACTACTATTTTAATCAAAAGTTCTGAAAAAGCTAGCTGGGCAAAAGAAAAAGCACGAATATTCATTGAAAAAGGAGGGATGGCTCAAAAAGACGGAGTTTCTTTTCTAAAAGAGATTAATGATGAATTTATCAAACAAAAAATTAGCCCCGGAGGAGCAGCAGATATGCTTAGTTGTGCAATAGCAGTTTTTTTAATAGAAGAAGAAAAGCATCTATTCATTGGTTAATTCTATCTAAATCTTAGGGGACAATTACCTTAATCATCTTCTTTTGCAACTCAAAAGTAAACTTAGTAGCTTTAATTGCAAAACATTCTCCATCAGCGTCACCTGAGATAGCTTCTTCAAGTTCAAGTATTACTTTCTTTCCTTCCAATAGTTCAATATTTTTGTAATTTCCTTTCTTTAACTGTCCTATTAACCTTAGTTTGTTAAGTTTTGAAATATTTATTCCCAAAGCAATTGCAAAAGTATCTCCATAAAGTTCTGCATGCGGACAAAAGGGATAATGAGCCATCTCTTTTCCAACACCAAAACCAAATAGCGTCAGATCAAATTCTCTTTCTTCTTGATTATCAATTATCATCTTTGTTTTAATGTTCGAATACTTCCATAGTATGTACTTTATCGCAATCAAAGTATATCTTCTTGGACCCCTACTTAACAAAGAAAAGGGTGGAATATTAAAGGGGAAAAAAGGTTTTTCTCGTTCCACACTTGCACCATAACTAACCGCTGAAAGTAAACCTACTTGCCCTAGGTTAATATTATGATGAAATGGTTGGTCGTCTCCTTGACATAAAATAGTATTAGTTTGGGATATGTTTTCACCATTGATGACTTCAATTGCTTCATCTAAATCTAAGGGGACACCTATAGTTTTGCAAAAATCATTTGAAGTTCCAGCAGGCAGAACTGCCATTTTTGGAAAATCAGTTATTGGTATTCCAGAATCAAAGAACCCCATTATTATATTATGTGCTGTGCCATCTCCTCCAGCTGAAACAACAATATCATGTTTTTTCTCAAGAGCTATTTCCTTGGCCATTGTTCTAGCTTGCCCTGGTTCTTGTGTTTCTACTAACTCAAAATCTTGGGATAATTGACTTATTTTTTCCATGAACTTTGTTCTTTCTTTTCCCAATTGATAATTATTTGCTGCGGGATTAAAAATAACTTTCATTTTTTCACCTCTATGGTACTAAAACCTTGAGCATCTTTTTCTTAAGCTCAAAAGTAAATTTTGTTGCATTAACTGCAAAAGCTTCTCCATCTGAATCTCCTGGTAAAGGTTCTTCAAGTTCAAGTACTGCTTTTTTTGCTTCTAATAACTCTACTTTTTCATAATTACCTTTCTTAAGTTGACTTACAAGTTTCAACTTATCCATCTTTGACAAATCATCTCCCAAAAGCATTGCAAAATTATCTCCATAGAGATCCGCGTGAGGACAGAATGGATAGTGACCCATCGTTTTTCCAACTCCAAACGCTAAAGTCACCAATTTGATTTTTCTTGGCTCTTCATCGTCGATCTGAATAGTGCTTGCAACATTAGAATACTTCCAAAGAATATATTTTAGGGCAATAAGAGTATATTTCCTTGGTCCTCTCCCTAAAAGTGAAATTGGAGGAATATTAAAAGGAAATATTGGTTTTTCTTTTAGAACCGTGTTAGCGTACCCTACTGCAGAAATTAAACCTACCTGACCCGAGTTTATAGTATAATGTGGTGGCTGATCATCACCTTGACATTGAATAGTGTTTGAATATGCCACATTTTCCTGAGTAATTACTTTTATTGCTTCATCTATATCTAAAGAAACACCTAAAGTTAAACAAAAGTCATTTGCAGTTCCAACTGGTAGAAAAGCTGCTTTTGGCAAATCCGTGGGGGCTATTCCACTCTCAAATAAACCCATTGATACATCATGGGCTGTGCCATCTCCTCCTGCAGCTACAATAATGTCATATTTTTTAGACAGTGCTGCTTCTTTAGCTATTTCTCGACCATGGCCTGCATATTCGGAATGAACTAGTCTATAGTCCATATTTAACGCTTGAAGTTTTTGTTCAATTTCAACTTGGGTTTTAATTGCTTTTGAGGTATTTGCAATAGGGTTTAAAATAATGAGCATGTAATCACAGAAGGCGTTGATTAAGGATATTTGTCAAAGCCTTGAATTTTTTATAAAGGTATTCAACAATTTTTATTTTCTAAATTAATCCTATGCACACTTATACATTTTGAATAAAAATCATTTTTATAACTTTTAGAAATCTCTCCGTCTATCC
>DAOWED010000072.1 GCA_030638685.1 Candidatus Heimdallarchaeota archaeon
AAAGAACGAAACGAATTACGTACTGACGTATGAATAAGATTATTACTCCACGGCTTGACGTTTTCGTCCAGATCTAAGATTTGAATGAATAGATTAACAGTTTTATTAACTAATTCCGGAAACTGCTTTAAATAAGTCAATTTTTCAAAATACTGACTGATCTTTTTAGAATAATCCTTCAATTTTATGTTATTCAAATGAGTATCGTGAATTTTGGATAAATTAATGACAAATTTCTCTAGAACATCAGAAGTGTTAGTATCAATTGTTTTCATTAAATGATTTAATCTAATGAGTAATAATTTTTCAATAGTTTTATTAAAATCCAGCTTTTCGAGTTCATTGAGTGCATTGGGATTAATTTGTCCAGATTTGATTATTTTCATGTTAGAATTCTCCTTTGAATATAGAAAAAATAAAAATTATCTTAGTTGAATAAAAAACATATTCTATAAAAGTGTTTTGAGGTGGCTCTATTGCTGGATTACTATCAGAATGTTATTGATTAGATCCGAAAATTCAAAAAATATCTTTATCTTTCGTTATAATTGAACTAGTTTATTTTGTCCTCTATAATAATATAATATAAAAAATGGGGGGGGAAAAATTCACCTTTCTTTTACGGTGGTATCGTAAATGGATTTTTCATAAAATCTAATAAATCAACACTTTCAAGTGCTTCTTTGACATTGTCGTCTGTTGCTGATCGATCAATTTGTATTAGATTTTCTAATGGTTCGAGATGAGAAATATTAGCTCTTCTTCTTCGAACTCCTGAAATGTCTTGTGGCCCAGTTATTAATACATAGCTATTATCTATGATATCTACAACTACGGCTTTCTTCCCGGCTTCTCTGCCGGATAATTTTACTACCACGCGTCCTATTTGTATTGCTGCCACTGTAGTCACCTAAACAGTTTATTAGTAGATTATTTACAATCTACTTCTTTTTTTCTCTCCGATGCCATGCTATTCACGGCTTCTTTGAGGATTTGACAGATTTGTTCTGCTGTCCATTTTTCTGTGTTAATGATCAAATCATAGATTGATCGATCATCAACATCGATTTGGTACAAGGTTTTAAATCTATTATGTTCGCTTATCTCTCGGATTTTTGTCTCACTATATGCTTTAGGAAGTTCCAGCTGTTCTCTTTTTGCTATTCTTCCAACTCTAACTTCTAATGAAGCAGATAAGAATATTTTGAGATCCGAAAGATCTTTAGTCATCCATGCTGCCAATTGTCCTTCTAAAACAACATTTCCTCTGCGTGCCAATTTCTTGGTTTTTGCATCGATCAGCTTGTCTATTGAATAGTCATTCTCAGCTAATTCAGAAAACTCGCTAACCGTGAGATTATGCTCTACGGCTAGTTCTCGGAAGATTCTTCCAGCTCCACCGTAGTTAAAATCTAATGCTTCTGCCAATTTTTTGGCTACAACTGATTTTCCAGATCCATGAGGACCTGCAATAACTATAACGGGAGACATAATGTCCATTCCATTGATTATTGGGATCTTATTTCTTCAATCAATTTGGCTTTTAGACACGTATGACAGAAGTGTCCTCCATGCATTCTTGAAGGACGACGTTGAGTTCTTGTCGTTCTTCTTACTTCCACTTGAGTACCTCTAACGGTTCCTCTTAATGTTTTTCCACAGGAAGCACATTTGGAGATGTTTGGTTTCTTTTGAACTGAGCGAATTGGAAATTTTCCACCGGGTGTTTTAGTTCTGATTCTTTTTCCAGATCTAAGTTTGGGTCTTACCATTTTTTATCGACCTATTTGTATTTTGTATCGTCACCGATTATTAAGCTACTATCTAGTGTTTTGGGTTGAAACTCCCAAAAATCTTTGTACTAAACTGCCTATTGAGACTGCTGATAAGAAGTAAATAAAACTAAATCCTGCGGCAGAGTTATTGGATGTCCAATCTTGATGCCCTGTCACATCACTGCTTCCATTATCTCCACATACATCTATTGGTACTCTACCAATTAAGGGGATGCTAGTGTTGATTTTGAAAGGCAATATAGCTAATTCACCAGCTGTGTCTCCGCCCATTACGCCTCTAAGAGTTGAGAAAATGAGAATAAATGGTATCATCGTAAAAAGCATTGGCCTCATACGTTTTAACATTGTTTAAAGCTGTAATCCTTGAATATATTCCTTTTTGCTCTTAACTTGGATCCATAATTTACGGTCAGCTGTTTCCATTGCAACCTTTTTTTGACGATTAAATTCTTGTATTTCTTTGAAGTTCTTATTAGCTGCATCAAGGTCAACTGTTTTTTTAGTTACCAATGCAGATAGTGTTGAAATAGTGATACTTACTATTACAAGAAAAATAATTGAGTAAGGGGGTTCGTGTAGATTGTATTCATGCACTGAATCGCTTATCCAATTTCTTACATCGTCAAATAGTCCCATAGCTTAATCACTAATTCTTTCCTAATGAGTTGAATTAAAAAACAATCGGTTTTAGAGATTGTTAAAAAACCACTGTATCAACTTTGGTGATGTAGTTCTAAATTATTCAAGAAAATAATTCTTTATTCTTGATTTTCTAACCAGACATTGATTGATTTTCTCAGTTCTGTGAAAGCTTCTCTAACATTATGTCCTGTTTTTGCACTTGTTTC
The DNA here is from genome assembly GCA_030638685.1 of Candidatus Heimdallarchaeota archaeon. Lineage (GTDB taxonomy): Archaea > Asgardarchaeota > Heimdallarchaeia > Heimdallarchaeales > DAOWED01 > DAOWED01. The sequence continues at coordinate 2,645 of DAOWED010000072.1, forward strand.
AAGAAAGGTTACTCTGATGTGTTGATCGGCATATTTTTCATTCAGTTTATTGACCCATTCTTCTGCTTCTTCTACAGGTACACATTCCACTCCCTGTTCTCTTAGATCAACCTTATTTCCTAAAACTACGAATGGAACTCCATTTTGTCGTGTGTTAACAAATAGTTCTTTGATCCAGTTATCCAGATTTTGGAATGTTTCTCTTCTAGTTATATCATAAACCAGCAAAGCGCCAAAGGCTCCTTCATAAAAAGTTGATCGAACATTTTTGAAAGATGGTTGCCCTGCTAAATCCCATATTTGTAGTCTATAAACTGTATCATCAACCGTTTCTTGAGCCCATGAAAAATCGGCTCCAATTGTTGATAAATAACTAAAGGAAAAACCTTGGCCCATATAGCGTTTTCTCAATGCAGTCTTACCAGTAAAACCGTCACCGCAAAGGATAACTTTCCAAACAACTTTTCTTTGCCCTGTGGACATTTTTATTACCTCTAATTATGTGTTTTGAAAGAAAATTCGCTTATAGAATTTCTCTTCTTTTCTTCAAGAATTGAACCTTAGTGCAATTCTATGAGATGAAGAGGATTGTACAATTTATTAATCTATGGATTTGGTGAGTCTGCTGTCTCTCTATAGGCGCCTAAATCATTTTCCATGGAATAAATGCTTTGTTGAAAAATAAGAACTTATGAAAAAACCAATCAAGTAAAAAAAAGCCGATATTACGACCATTATGGGTCCATAGCCTAGTAAAACATCAGAAACGGTTTCAGGGGGCAGATCCGATGCAGAAAATATACCATTACCCAATATTGAAATGAGTAGGGCTATTGATGAACCTATAAGAAATGGTGTTTCAGGGTTGATTTTTCTTAATCCTAGTTCAATGTATGCAACGACAAAGGGATAAAATAAAAAAGCATAATATAGCACTACAAGGTCAATTTCAAAAGATAGTGAAAGTGAAGGAAGAGAAAATGAAGCAGATGATATCATAAACTCAGGTAGAGTAAAAATGCCTTTGTTACTGCTTTCAGAGTTAATTAATGGAATATTATTTTCTAAACCAAAGATTATCCAAATAATGGGAAGAAAAAGCACAATTACTGTCATTATTGAGGTCCAAATTAAAAAAAACTTGGAAGGAGTAGTTTGCTCTTTTTTACAGATAAGTCCATAGTAGAAAGGTACTGCTGTCAGAAAGAGAACCAATATAATAAAAATCACATATGAAGGATTAATAATTATTTTTGGAAGCCTTAACCAGCTAAATGCAGGAGTTAACCAATTTATGTAATTTTGGACAGCTTCAACATTAACAAAAGGTCTTAGAATTATTGCTAACCACAAAAGAGGTTGAGATAGAATAAAAACAGTGAATGGAGATAATTTATTGGCTATTTTTGCTTCCATTGAGTAATTTTCTCTCTTTGGCTTAAAAACTTGACTTTAAAATGGTCCTCTACTTAACTATTATATTTTTAAAAATTAATAACTATTTTACATAACTAGAGAATCAGTTAATAATAGTGATTCTCTATACTAAAGCAACCAATTTAAATGAGTTAATTCATCCGTGAATTGTTTATTAATAACGAGGTAAAAAAAATGCATGAGTTAGACAGTTTCTTTGTTCCTAAATCTATTGCTGTTGTAGGTGCTTCATCTAACAGTAAGAAAGTGGGGAACAGTGTCTTAGTAAATTTACTTGAAGTTGGGTACCCTGGGAAAATCTATCCTATCAACCCAAAATCGACCGAAATTGCAGGAGTAAAAACTTACTCTTCTGTATTAGATGTTGAAGACGAAATTGAGCTTGGGGTAATAGCTATCCCTGCACGCTTCATAAAATCAACATTAGAAGAGTTTACAGAAAAAGGAATTAAATATGCTTTAATTATTACAGCTGGTTTCAAAGAAACTGGTGTTGAGGGAGCCCGAATGGAAAATGAATTAATCGAATATGCTTCTCAAAACGGTATTCGTATGGTTGGTCCTAATTGTTTAGGTCTTCTTGATATGAATACTCCAATGAACGCTTCATTTTCTAACCAATCCGCTCTTCAAGGTAATTTAGCTTTAATTTCACAATCAGGAGCGTTGATTACGGGAATTCTCGACTGGACCTTAAATGAAGGTATTGGTCTTTCTCGTATTGCCAGTATAGGAAACAAAGCCGATGTCAATGAAGTTGATATGCTTGTTAACTTCAGTGAAGATAAAGACACTCATGCTATCATGGCTTACCTTGAATCAATTGATGATGGTCCTAAGTTTATCGAAACAGCCAAAAATATTACACAGAATAAGCCAATCATAGTTATCAAAAGTGGATCAAGTGCTGCTGGGGCAAGAGCTGCCTCTTCTCATACTGGCTCTATGGCTGGTTCTGATTCCGCTTATAACGCTGCTTTCAGAAAATGCGGTGTACTAAGAGCTGGTTCCGTTGAAGAATTATTTGATGCTGCTTTTACTATTTCCACTCAACCTCTTGTTAGTGGTAAGAAAATCGCAATTATTACTAATGCTGGTGGTCCCGGCATTATTGCAACTGATGAAGCTGAACGTTTAGGTCTTAAATTAGCCGACCTATCTGCAGATACTCAAGATGAACTGAGATCTTTTATGGCTGCTGCTGCCTCTTGGCATAACCCAGTTGATGTCCTCGGAACAGCAATGGAGGATGAATACGACCGTGCAACACGAATTTGTCTTAAAGACGACGATGTTGACATGGCTTTAGTTATTTTAACTCCTCAAAAGCAAACAACTCCAAAAGAAACTGCTGATAAAATCATTAAAATTTCCCAAGAGTTTGATAAACCAATTGCTGCGGCATATGTTGGTGCTCACGATTTAAACGATTCAATTTTATACATGAAACAAAACGGTGTTCCTGCATTTCCTTTCCCTGAAAGAGCAATTAGAGCTTTAAGAAGGCTTTATGATTATTCAGTAATAAAGGAGCGAAACCTTAATCCTCCCAAACCTTCTCTTGAAGTTGATAAAGCTAAAGTTCGAGAGATTATTGATTACGTCAGAACCAAAAATAGAGTTAACCTTCTTGGAAGTGAAGCTAATCAGATTGCCAAAGCTTATGGAATAGTTGCTCCAATAACCGAAACAGCTTATACCGTTGAAGAAGCAATTAACTATGCTAATCAGATAGGGTACCCTGTTGTTCTTAAGATTACTTCACCCGATATCGTACACAAAACTGATTTCGGCGGAGTTGTTCTAAATGTTAAATCTGATGAAGAAGTTGAAAACCATTATCATACAATTCTTAGCAAAGCTAGAGAAGAATATCCTGACAGTGGTTTATTAGCTATTGAAGTTCAAGAAATGAGTGTTCCTGGTAAAGAACTTATCGTCGGTGCAAGTCAAGACCCACAATTTGGTCATTTGGTTATGATTGGCCTAGGCGGTGTATACACTAACTATTTCAAGGATGTGGCCTTTGAACTCGCTCCTGTTTCTGAGGATGAAGCAGGAAATATGCTTCAATCTTTACGAACCTATCCTATTTTGGAAGGAGTAAGAGGAGATAAACCTTCAGACATTAACGCTGTTAAAGACACTATACTGAGGATCTCTCGCTTAGTTGAAGATTTCCCTGAAATTTTAGAGATGGATGTCAACCCCTTCTTTGTTTTTGACAAAGGTAATGGTATCTCAGCTGTTGATGTTAAGATCACTATTTCTCCTACAAAGGAGTAGTTTTCTTCAACTTCTAACTTCTTTTTCGCTTCTCTTCGGAGGAGTATTTCCTTTTGTTATTATCAATCATTTCTATTCTGCTATTCAATCTAGTTTAACTAGTAAGCCCATAAATAAATAAATGATTACTGTATATTTTTTACTATGAATATTATAATTGGATCACTTGAACCACACGTTGGAAAAACAACTCTCTGCTTAACGATAGCATTAGCTGCGAAAGATAGTGGTAAAAAAGTAGGTTATTTTAAACCAATAGGACGTTTTGAGCTTGATGAAACTGGAGCGAGAAAAAATGACAGTGATGCAGTTAAAGCAAAGAAATTGCTTCAAATGAATGAACAACCTGAATTGATTTGCCCTGTTCAACTGAGTGGAGATAAACTTGATAGAAACAAAGCTAGTGAGCTAAAACAGAAAATCATGGAAGCTTATCAGTCTTTATCGAATACTTATGACCTTCTGGTTATTGATTCACACGAAGAAATTTACGAATGGAGTTATGTAGGTCTTTCTCTCCTCAATTTAGCAACTGAGCTAAACGCTAAAATGGTTACTCTTATTTCAGCAGCTGATGAGAAGTCAGTTTATGATCAAATATTTCTAGCTAAAAATCTTCTATCTCTCTATAATGTTTCCTCCCTTGGTTTCCTCTTTAATCATATACATCCTGAGGTTTATGATCAAATATCAGGACGTATTTCCGAGTTCACTAAAAATGAGGAACAAACAATTTTAGGTTGTATTGCTAATAAACCTGAATTAATGGCTCCAACAGTAAAACAATTAATTCCTTATATCAATGCTGAAATTCTTTCAGGAGAAGAGTTCTTAGAAAATATAGTTACTTCATATTTAATTGGTGCCATGGAAGCAGACGAGGCAATCCGCTTCTTTAGAAGAAGCACTAAAAAAGCAGTTATTACTGGAGGAGATCGATCTTCATTAGCCCTAGCAGCTCTTGAAACTGATACTTCAGTGCTTATTTTTACTGGAAATATTCATCCAACTGACCAGATCCTCTCAAAAGCCAATAACAAAAAAGTTCCTTGTTTGTTAGTTCAAGCAGACACTTTTTCAACTGTCCGAAAATTAACCAAGAAAAGAATTTTGGGTGAATTTTATGGTATAGATGATCCAATAATAGCCCTTTGGAAGGATGCTCTACATGAATTTTCTTCTTCTGAACTCCTTGATTTTATCCGTTAGTTCATGAAAAATAATACATCGATCAATTTATAATAGCAGAACCAAAAAGTAGCTTGATTACAATGAGTGAAATGGACGTTGAACCAATTCCCGCCGGACAAATTAAGGTAGGAACCTATATTGTTCATAATGGAGACATCTATAGAGCATTATCAGTTGAGAAATCCAAAACTGGAAAACATGGACACGCTAAGGTTAGAATGTCAATTGTTAATATCCAAACTAACAATAAAACATCCTTAGTATCACCAGCAAGCGATCGATTCCAGAAGCCTATTATTTCCAAAAATATTGCTCAAGTTCTATCCTTAACAGAAGATTCTGTTCAAATGATGGATATGGCAAGCTATGAAACATTCGAAGTTAGTTTCCCCGATAATGAAGAGCTAAAAGCTAAAGTCGTAGAAGGAGTAGAAGTTGAATATTGGATGGCTTTGGGAAGAAAATGGATTACTGAAGTTAGAAATAAATAAGAAAATCTGAGTTTTTAGCAGATCTTATATCCCTATTTTAAGGTCAATTATTGAGGGCAAGTAGATCAGCTGGAAGATCGTCTGGTTCGCAATCAGAAGGCCGGGGATTCGAGTTTTTATAAGTTGTTGACTTCTTAAAACGAATATTCCCCCTTGTCCACTTTTTTTTCCTTTTTCAGAGTTGATTATATGAATACACTTTCTCGTTTACGCTTAGCTTATCAAAAAATAGCACCCAGTTACTCTCGTCTTAAGAGACGCCCTTGGAAAGATTTTGTTGCTTTTTTTAATCAACTTAACCTTTCTCCTTCTGGTCGTATTTTGGATGCTGGTGCAGGCAATATGCGTAATCTTGCTGCTCTTGATATTAAACATGATGCTATTGGGCTAGATCTTTCTCGAGCTATTCTTTCAGGTTATCATGAAGTTGACTTCTGTTCTGAAAAAACTGAACCATTAGTTGGTGTTATTTCTCATCTTCCCTTCCGTGATAGTTCTTTTGATCTTTCTTTAACAATCGCTACTCTCCACCATCTTGAATCACCCCAAGAACGAGAACTTGCTCTTTCTGAACTTTATCGTACCCTTCAACCAGGTGGTTTTCTTATTTTAAGTGTTTGGCGTTTTTGGAAAGCGGGTACTCGTTGGCTTCTTTTCAAGAATTTTATTAAAAAACTCCTTTTTCTCCACAGACACGAGCTTGGAGATATTTGGCACATTTGGAAAATTCCAGGAGAAGAAAATCAATTCCGCTATTATCATCTCTTTAGGAAAAGAGAACTCATCAATCTTCTTCTTAAAACTAATTTTTCTATCTCTCTTCTTTCAGTCTCTGGTGGTTTATCCAAGAAAGACAATTATTTCGTCTTAGCTCAAAGACCAGAAGATTCTTGATATTGTTCTTTTTTTAAAAAAATTGAGCAAAAGCAAACTAATATTTATTATTAATTGTTAGATTATTTATTGAGTAAAAAGTATCAGTTAAGCATTTCAAATCTTAATTGTTAACTTGATACTTTCTTCCTATAGCTGCTTGAGGAATTATTTTGGAACTTGGAAATCATCTAGAAAACTATTTTAAAAACTTGGAGGATAAAGTTCAAACAGCTTACTCTAGAGCTAATGACTGTAGGAAAAAGAATTTAGATCCTGAACCCTTTGTTGAACTTTACTTGGCTGAAGATGTCGCCTCAAGAGTTGAAGGTTTGGTTGGTCCGAAAGGTATCGCAAAAAGAATTAGAGAGCTTGAAAGTAGAGGTATTGAGCGTGAAGATATTGCTTTCAAAATTGCTGGTGAAATAGCTGAAGGTAAATTTTTTGAGAGTACCCCTGATGAGATGATTGATAAAGCACTTAGAGCTTCTCTTGCGCTTATGACTGAGGGAATTACTGCTGCTCCTATTGAGGGTATTTCCAAGGTTAGGATCAAGCAGAACGATGATGGTTCTGATTATTTAGCTGTTTATTATGCTGGTCCTATCAGATCAGCTGGAGGAACAGCTTCTGGAGTTAGTGTTCTTATCGCTGACTATGTTAGACGAAAAAAGAAACTCAGTCGATATCGTGCTTCTGACAAAGAAATTAGTCGAATGATTGAAGAAGTTCAGCTATACAATAAGGTAGTTCACCTTCAAATCCCTACTACAGATGAAATGATTGCTTTAGCAGTCAAAAATCTTCCAGTGGAAATTAGTGGGGAACCTACTGAAAAACAGGAAGTAACGGGTTATCGTGATATTAAACGTATTGAGACAAACCAATTAAGAGGAGGTGCATGTCTTGTTCTTAACGATGGTATCACTGGTCGAGCTGTAAAAATTCTCAAAAAAGTTAACCGTATTCAGATGAAAGGTTGGGACTGGTTAGACGATATTAACGAACTTACTCATATTCAAGCTAATATTGAAAATAAGAAGAAAACCATTATTCCTGCTCCTGTTGATGGTTACATTAAAGACGTTATAGCTGGAAGACCCATTTTTGCTCATCCTTCAAGGAAAGGTGGTTTTAGGTTAAGATATGGTCGATCTCGAGCAACAGGTTTAGCTGCTGTCGGTTGTCATCCTGCAACTATGGGGATTGTTAATGATTTTATTGCCACTGGAACTCATGTTAGAACAGAAAGACCTGGAAAAGGATCCATTCTAATGCCTGTTGATACTATTCTTCCACCAATTGTTAGGCTAAAAAACGGTGATGTTTTAGAAGTTAATAGTTATGATCATGCTCTAGAAATAAGAAATAAAATCGATAAAATTCTTTTTATGGGGGATATGCTTGTTGGCGTTGGAGAATTTTTACAAAATAATTATAATCTTGAACCGGCTGGTTATTGCGAAGAATGGTGGGTTCAAGAGCTAGAAGAAGCTATGCATTTGAATGAAAATGGCTTTGCTGAAGAAATTTGGAATCAAGTTGAAAGGATAATAGATGATCCTTTGCATATAAAACCCTCAGCTGAATTGGCAATTGAACTTTCTAAAAACCTCAAAATACCCCTTCACCCAAAGTTCACTTATTTTTGGAACGGTATCTCGGGAAGTGAATTTAATAATCTAGTTAATTTTGCAAACGAACATTTTCAAATTGCCTCTGGAAAGCATACAACCTTGGCATTCCCATATAACGACACTGTCAAAAAAATACTTGATAAAATTTGCATTCCTCAGACAATAAAAGGTGAGTTAATTTATTTTAATGACCATTCCTTGCCTTTAATCGAGTGTCTTGGTTTAGGTAGAAACGTTAAGAATCCTAATCTTAATTTATCAACTACTATCGAAATTATTACTCAAATGACAGGAATAGCTTTAAGAGAAAAAGTTCCATGTTATTTAGGAGCAAGAATGGGGAGACCTGAAAAAGCAAAGCATAGAACAATGAAACCTGCAGTTCATTCATTATTTCCTATAGGTAAAGAGGGAGGAAGGACAAGAAGTATTAAGGAAGCGATATCCAAAGGAAAAGCTTTTGTTGATATTGTGGATAGAAGATGTAATAATAATCACGAAACAACTTTTCATTCCATTTGTCCAGTCTGTGAGGAAAGAACAGAGCCAATTTTAAGATGTAAAAAATGTAATATTGAAGCAAAGGCAGAAACATGTCCTGCATGTGGAGCAACGACAAATGCTGCAAGAAGAAGAGAAATTGATTTAAAGTGGATACATTCTGATGCGAGAAAGAAGATAGGTATTTTTCCAGATCATATCAAGGGAATTAAAGGGTTAACCAATTCTAATAAAATACCTGAGCTCCTACATAAGGGAATTTTAAGAGCAAAACATGATGTATTTGTTTTCAGGGATGGAACGACAAGATTTGATGCAACAGATGCACCAATAACTCACTTTAAACCGATGGAAATAGGAACATCAGTCAAAAAACTAAGAGAAATGGGTTATAGATATGATATCAATGGCGAGAAACTAACTCATGAGGAGCAAATTGTCGAAATAATGATACAAGATATAATAGTAAATTTTGATTGTGGAATTTATTCAGTTAAGGTAGGAAGATACGTAGATGAATTGATGACTTCAGTTTATGGAGAAGAAGCTTATTACAATTTCAAAAGTGTGCAAGATGTGATAGGGCATTTAGTAGTAGGACTAGCACCTCATACTTCAGCAGGGATAATAGGAAGAATAATAGGGTTTACGAAGGCAAAAATAATTTTAGCACATCCATTCTGGCACGCAGCGAAAAGAAGGAACTGCGATAGTGATGAGGATGGCGTAATCCTCCTTATGGACGCTTTTCTTAATTTTTCCAAACATTTTCTTTCCAGCTCTCGTGGTTCTCAAATGGATACTCCTTTGATTCTTGTCTCTCGTCTTAATCCTTCTGAGGTTGATGATGAAAGCCATAACATTGAGACTGTTTCTTCTTATCCTCTTTCTTTTTATTCTTCTACTCTTACCGGTGCCCATCCTAAATCTATTGTTCACTTATTGGACATCTATGAAGGTCGTCTTAATTCTCCCTATGTTTATCATGGTTCTTCCTATTCCCATGACACTTCTCTTATTCATCAAGGTCCCCCTGAAACAGCTTATAAAAGCCTTGGTGCTATGTCTAATAAACTTGACGAACAATTGCTTGTTGCCAAACTTATTGAAGCTGTTGATTTAGAGGATGTTGCTCTTCGAGTTATTGAAAAACATTTTATCCCTGATCTTATTGGTAATCTTCGTGCTTATGGTACTCAAAAAATCAGATGTGTTCGCTGTAACACTATTTATCGTCGTGTTCCCTTATCTGGTCAATGTTCCAGTTGTGATGATGGTGGTAAATTAATTCTAACCGTTTTTCCTAAATCAGTTACCAAGTATTATGAATCCACTATGGAGCTTATTGCTAAATACAATCTTAGTGATTATCTTGTTTCTCGCCTGGAAAATTTTGAGATTAACACTAATGTTCTCTTTTCAGGTAAACGTGAAGTTAAAAAAATTGACCTTACTGATTTTATGTGACACTTTGACTCTAGTTTTCTTAAAAATCTAGAATTGCTTAGGTTTGATTAGGTCAAAAGAAGTTGGTGGACGCGGGGAGAATTCCAAAAAAGAACCTCAGTTCTTGTTTTTTTGAACTCCCGGCCTGTTGGCGAAAAAAAATCCATTTTTTCTTCTTCTCCACGCCAAGGAGACGATCTTCCAACTGATCTACGCGCCCAGTCTAATTTCCATTTTTCTTTATAGTTATTTATTTTTCTATTCTTGCAGTTTCTTTTTATGAAAAAGATTCTAGAAACTGAAAATATCTTCTTCTTCTTCTTCTCGTGCTATAGCTTTAACATAGTCAGCATTTAGAGTAATTGGTATATCTCCACCTTCTAAAAGTGCTACTGTTACTTCTTCCCTGCTTGCATCCACTCTTATAATTTTTGCTTTTACTCCTTTGAATGGACCGGCAATAACTTCAATTATATCTCCATCTGATAATCCTTCAATTGCAGGTTTAGGTATCAAATAACTGTCCAATTCACTTACTGGTATAGCAGTGCTTTGGATCACTCTTGATGAAACATGTCTTAGATTTTGTACACTTTCTTCAGCTGATTCTTGACTTTCTGCCTCAAGAAAGATATAGCCTTTCAAAGAATCTGTTGTTAAAAGAGATAATACTGGAATCTTCAAAGTTTTAGCTTTCTGAGCGATAAGCCTTACAACTGTTTTTTCTTGTCCAAGAGTAGTTTTTAGAGCATAAATTGGCATTTTAGCACCCCGTGCATTAAGAATGATTAATTTAAAATCCACTAAGTGATTCTACTAAAAAGCTCATGGCATAATGAATAATATAACCAATTAAACCAATAACGCCTAATCCTAAAGCAGTAATCTTAGTTGTTGTTGACATCTCGTTTCTACTTGGTTTTTTTGAGAGTCTCAAGATTCTCTTACTTTGATTGATTAATTTTTGTAAGTTCATTCCAATTTACTTTTTTTGAATACTCTTTAATACCTTTTTGTTGAGTGAAAAAAAAGAAGACGAACAACAATTATTATGTTTTGAAATTATTTAACGAATGATTAGACTAATTAGAACCTTCCAAAAGATTTTCTGTTGTTTTTCATTTCTTCTGATAATTTTATTTTTTAGGTTTTTTAGAACCAGTGATATAATCGAATAAATCAAAGAAACTATCGATCCAAGTAGTCATAGTATCGAGTATTGGAACATTATTTTTTTCAACAAGAAGAACAAATCCAATAGTGCCTAAAATACCAATTGGCTTAGCCAATACATCATGTGCCCAGTACCAACTTGTTTCATAACTTAATCCAAACTGTTCCATGAATAAACTAGTTAAAGCTACCATCATAGCTATTCTTAGCGTATTTCCCAAGAAAAGAGTGAGATTAACCCACAAAATAGCACTGATTTTATTTTTTGTTTTTGCTGGAGTAACAATTACTAAAGAAGTTAGTAATGCACCTGCTTGCATACCAGTACATGCTCTTACTATAATAAATCTTGAATTTGATATACTGGTTGAAATAGAAATTACAGGATAATAGTTTCTACGAGGGTCATATGAATTATAGGCAACTTGATCAAACCAGCTCAGATCAGTTATTGGTTCAGTAAAATATGATAAATGAGGAGAATAACCGAAGAAATTCAATAATTTATAAGATAATAAAGTTGTGATATTCTCTAAATCATAATAGTCAGGAACAAGGTAAATAATTATTGTCAACACTGCAGTTATTATCATAGTTTTAATTGCAAAGGACCACCTTTCCTTCCCTTTAAGTGATAAAATTGGATTGATTACTTTTACAATCTTCTCTGAATGTTGATCAGCTTCTGATTTTTCATTAGTATTATTATCACTTGAATTATTCATAGCTTATTCCCAGTTCAATCACAAAAAAAAGCTTTGATTAGGTAAAAATAATTAATATTCTTCTGAATGTTTCTTTAGATTGTTCAGTAGGGCAAAGTAGATGAACAATATCGGCACTTGAAGAATAATAAATACCGGTAACATCGATGAATAAATTGTATCATGAAGATTTTGATCAATTATTCTTGATATAATTGTTAATCCGATAAATGAAAAACCTGTCAAAGTTAAAACTTTTTTAAGAAGACTTATTTGAGCTAAAGTAAGGCCATAAAAGACTGATCCTTTAACTTTATAGCTAAAAGTTTTTACCATTAACTGATCTGCATCTTCTGCTCTAATCAAATTACCCTTTTTATCATAAAGAGGAGCAAATTCAACGCTTATATTTCTTGAGCCTTCTTTTAATGGAGTAATTAAAACGTTGAACGATTCAATTTCACCAGATTTGCACAAAATGTCTACTGATGAAGGAGTAATATGATCTATTGAATGAAATCTGCATCTAAGACCATAAGACGGTGAAATATTGGAAACTACTAGATTAAGCTGAACACCTTTATCTTTAATAAATGAACCCAAAGGATTCACTTCTAATAATGGGCTCTCTTCAGCCATTAGATCAATCTTGTAGGAATTTTTAATTCTTTGAGGGAGATCAAGAACATTTTTATCAATTAAACTAACAAACCATGAAAAAATAAGCACTAAGGTTCCCATAAGTATGATATTGATCACATTATCGAAATTAGCCATTTCATTCGAGTTGACATTATGGTAATCCAAAACGGTAGAAACAAGGATAACTCCAAAAATTATATCAATAAGGATTAAAAGGTAAAAAATTGGATACCACCTTTTTACTTGAGACTGAGCATTTGTGAAATTTTTCAGAAACTCTTGCTCTATTTCTTCCTTAGTCATAAAGTATCGATCATCTATCTGACCTTCAGTTGAGTCTGTCCAAGTTGTCCAAAGAGCTGACAAGGATACACTTCTTGGTAATAATTTGTTAATACCATGTCTTTGGTAAAAGTAATAAATAATAATTGCCCCTAGTTCTATTGCGCCAATCAATGTTCCAACAATTAAACTATAAGATATTTCTTCTGCTTGCACAAAAAACTGGTAAAAACTGATCATCAAACCTATTATCAGGGTAGATAATAAAATAAAAGCTGAAAAACGTGATTTTATTACTTCGTCGCTCCTTGCAACTACATATTCAAATGTTGCTGTTGAATATAGATCTTGTTCATTTTCTATATTTGGAAATTCATTTAGTTTTTTGACTTGATCCAACCATGGTTTTATAATCATTGATACGCTTCTAACCCCTGAAGACACAGGATAGATTTGTAAATATTTAATATCTGTTTCTCCGGGATTTAGAAATGTCGTATAATCAACGGCTGGCTTAATTACATCTTCACTAAGATATTCTATCCGGAACTTTCCTGGTTGAGTTGACTGATTCTTTACTTCAAATTTAACTGAACCCCATGATTTAACCACTAGCTCCATTCCTTCTACTAATCCATGAGAAGTAATTTCGATTAGATCTCCTGTTTCATTGACTAGCATTACTTCTCTTCGTATACTTAGTTCCTTTTCTTTTCTTTTGGATGAATAGGCTAACCCTAAAACATAACAAAATTCCACTATTGGCATAAAGAAAAGTAAAAAGATTGAATTCCAGTAAAAAATGAGAATAAACTGCCCTAATTCATTATTTGCGTTATCATAAAGACCTAATTCTATTGGATTTCCTTCAATTAACGGTATTCCAAAACCAATTATAAGTCCCATAGTTAATCCAAAGCCAATAACTGATGCTAATGTATTTCTTATGATTTTGATAATCGTATCAAATTTGAATGCGTCTCTTAATCGATTTGATTTAAGGTATCCATCCTCAAAAAACCGTGTTGATAATGTTCCTGTGACTATTCCTGCTATTGAATTTCCCAATAATTCAACCATGGATCCAGAATCCATTGTATTTTTTGAATCTATCAAATAATTAGCCAAAGCGTAAAATAAAGTTCCCAAACCGCCAACTATCCCTCCTACTAGCGGTCCGAAAGCAGATGATACAAAAGCAAGTAGAAATATCACAGGCCTGATATCTTCAGAAAAATAGCTAACTATTTCACTATTTGACATTAATATTTTTGATGATGCATAAATAATTGATATTATCACTGCTAATATTATCTCAAACCATTTCTTTGTAGGTGGCGCTGTTTCCGAATATCTTGAAGGTGTTAGGGACATTATTACCTATCTAGAACTTCTAGTTAATATTCATTCTTATTTTTTGATTTTTTATATTCAAAAATCAACTCAATTTGATAATCTTAATCATTTTCTCTCTTTGATG
>DAOWED010000170.1 GCA_030638685.1 Candidatus Heimdallarchaeota archaeon
ATGGACAGATAAAGAAGAAATTGATGCGGGAACTAATCCTCTGAATGCTGACGATCATCCAATCGACTGGTTTCTTTGGGGTTTGATAGGTGGAGGAGCCTTTCTGGTGCTTCCACCATTACTTTTTATGAGAATAAAAAAGATAAGGTCATTCTTTAAGAAAAGAAAAGAAGGGGTAGGATCATTCTTTAAGAAAAGAAAAGAAGGTGCAGAATCAAAAAGAGAAGAAGAAAGATTAAAAGAATTAAAACAAGTAAAAGAGAGACTCACGGCTATTTCAAACACCATAAACCAATTAACAGAAAAATTAGACAAATACATGACTGATCTTTCATCGGTAGCAATATCTCCAGACAATTGCTCGGTAGAAGCTCTTGAAAAAACCCTTAACCCGTTAAATAATGGATTAACTAGGTTTGAAGAAGAATTCACAAGAATGGAAATACCAGAAATCACTGACAAATGGCTGCTTAAGGAAGTAGATCTACAACATAAACAAGTAAGTGTAGAATATAAGGAATTGGAACAACGAGTTAATGATCTAAGAATTGTCTTTACTAATCTATCAATGGCATTAGCAACTGAAGCTCTTAGACTCAGAAGAGAGTATGCACTTACGAAAATCTTACCTAAATTGGTTCGAATGTCACTTGAAGATTTTGCAAAAAGACTTGAGTTCAAGAGCAGTCAGGTGCTTCAAGATTGGCTGTTTGATTTATCAGCTGATTACCCACTACTCATTGATGGAAGCGATATAGTTGTAGATCGAGAAAAACTCGATTCTTCAGAAATATCAGATGTTATTGATCAGATGCTGAATAAATTTACAGCAATGGAAAAGGATCAATCAGGTAAAATGGAGTAAAACGATAAGTTGGATGCTAAGATAACCTTTTGAGAGAATCAATTATTAGATCTTCTATCGTCAATATTCTAGTTTTTGCGCATAGTCATTACTACGTGCAAAAAATTTGCTTGATAATGTAGATAAAACAGTATCAGCAGTAATAACATCCACCAACTTATAAAAACCGAAAAGTATGAAACACTAATACTATGGTTTATGCTCTTTTTAATTGACGAATATAACATTCACAAAATATTCAAACTTAATTCATTTCTAGATTCAGAATATTACAAGAAATATCAGTATTTTTAAATTATTATTAGAAAGCACAATTATGAGTGATTTGATCAGCCCAAGTAGTTTTCTCAATTTTTTGGAAGATAAGAATTTTTCAACAATTACTGGAGTTCCTTGCTCCTATTTCAAAGATTTTTTGGTATATCTAGCCTCAATTGAAGAAGAAACACCAATGAAACACTTCATTGCTACAAGAGAGGACGAGGCCGTGGGAATAGCTTCCGGAGTAGCTTTCGCTACAAAAAGAGCTGTTGTTTATCTGCAAAATAGTGGATTAGGTAACATTGGTGATGCTTTAACTT
The DNA here is from genome assembly GCA_030638685.1 of Candidatus Heimdallarchaeota archaeon. Lineage (GTDB taxonomy): Archaea > Asgardarchaeota > Heimdallarchaeia > Heimdallarchaeales > DAOWED01 > DAOWED01. Next base: position 1,447 of record DAOWED010000170.1, read on the forward strand.
CGTTAGCTCAACTCTACAAACTACCCATGCTTTTATTGATCAGTTACCGAGGATTACTACCTGATAAGGATTACCCCGAACATTCGATTATGGGGGAAGTAAGTGAAGCTTTCTTAAAAGCCTTGAAAGTCCCTTACTGGAATTTAACTGTGGATAATTGGGGAAAAATAATGACTGAAGCAATTGAAAGGATGGAGAAAATAAATTCACCGGTGGCATTATTGATTGAAAAAGGAGTGTTAAGCCAATGAAAGGACACGAAGTAATAGCTGAGCTGAAAGCACTAATAACTGAAAAGGACATTATAGTTAGTTGCCCAGGAAATATAAGTAGAGAGGTTTATCACATGATTGACAAACCTCAAGTTTATTTGAGAGGATCAATGGGATTACAAATACCTGTGGGTTTAGGAATTGCACTGGAAGAAAAGGAAAGAAATGTAATGGTTATTCTTGGAGATGGAAGTTTTCTAATGGGAATGAGCTCAATAGTTACAGCAGCCTTTTATCAACCAACAAATCTCAAGATACTAATTTTAGACAATGCCAAATACTTCACAACGGGAGGACAAGCAACTACTTCATCCGCTCTTGATTTCTCAAACTTTTTTAAAGCATTGAATGCCAGTTTCAAAAAATCATCAAAGGCGGAAGAGAGCACTATTAAACAAGATTTGGCTGAATTCACCAAAGCTAAAGGATTTGCAATACTTCATTTATTGATAGAGACAGGAAAAAAAGAACTGGCCAATATATCGTGGCATCCAGAAGAAATCGCAAATAGAATAAAACAAACATTCTGACAACAAAAAAAAACTTAAACAATAATCAATTTTTACATTTCAATATCATCAATAGATGGATAAACTTTGGTGTAAATTGAGTAAAAGATGTTTTATTTGATGTTAACAAAGGTTCAATATTGCCAAATAACATTAATCAAAATGGAATATATCACGAGGAAAATAGTTCATTGCTTAAAGCATAAAATGGTTTTACTCAATTTGTTGTCTTTTAAAGATCTTTTTTCTTTCTTTCATTTTCTTTTTCCGACTTGGTTTTTCTTAAGAAAATCATTATCCTTGAAGTTACTTGAGCTGCTTTGGATTTGGACGAATAAGAAATTAAAAATAACATAATACAAGAAAGCAGTGTCATCGCAAAAATAGCATAGTTTTTTGGTATCCACACACCGTTAATCACTCCATGAAGTAAAAGAATTGATAATCCGACAAATCCACTAACACGATGTATCCATCTTTTTCGTCGTGCTCTTATCACTCTATTTACTGGAACAAATCTTAGCACTATGAAGAATAATGTGAACCATAACCCCATTTTCCCTAAGAAAACCCCCCAAGTATCACTCATCACTGAACGTGGGATACTTGGAGTGACACTTTGCAACCCCCTCTTTGTTCCTTCAACCATGCCCAATCCTATTAGGTTACTCCAAGCATGTGACCACCATAAATGAAGAAAAGACGATAACAAAAAGAGAAATACAAAGAAGTGATGCCAAAATCGGTACTTTCTTACTTTTCTTTTTACTCGAGGAGTAACAAATAAGATTGCTAAAAATAACCAGACTAAACTACTGAGAGTAATTGTTACACGCCATTGAGGAGAAATAGATGAAAGATTTAAGATAGAAAATTCCCAAAAAGGTGTTTTAAGTACTCCTACAGGTTGAACATACCAAGCTGTTTCAGAACCATTTACTCTGGCAATTTCATTGACTTCATTATCATTAAAAGCTCCAACAACGACTGTACCTAGGCCTAAAGCTACGCTTTCTAAATAGAAATTTTGAGCAATTCTACCAGATTCTAACCAAACAAGGTGTTTCCATTCTGTACTAAAGGATACAGGAATGGATGGGTCATTCATTGGAGCCAAATAAACAATGTTAATTTGCGCCCCTAATATCCAATTTTGTTTCAAGCAAGCACTCCATAATTCTTCTCGTTTATCTGTAAATGTTATTGGTATGAAATTATTCGTTTCAGGGATATATCTATAAACACCTGGAGTTATTTCTTCAACTTGACTGCATAAAACAGTTAATCTTATAGGGTAGGTGTCATTTAATGGGGAATACAATCGTTTTCCAGTAATCGGATGAGTTGCACCATAGCAGTACCCAAACATTTTTGAAAAAGTGGAGAGCGATAATTGTTGATCAATTTCATATTCTCTAAC
>DAOWED010000133.1 GCA_030638685.1 Candidatus Heimdallarchaeota archaeon
CGTCTTGTCTTTGGTGGAGATGAATCACCTACTTTGTAGTGTAGAAGACCGTTAGTAGTTAAGTTTCTTTGACGTTTATTATGGATAGGTTTAATGTATGACATTAATGCCCCTTCTCCATGAGGTGTGAACTCTATTCTACTTCCATATTTATCGACAAGAATAATTTTCTTAGCAATTAGGAACTCTTCCCAACCACTAAAGATAATCAAACCATTGTTCCCAATCATTTGATCAATTGTGCCTGTAAGATTAATTCCTTCAAATTTTGGCTCTGATGTTAGTTTGTTAAGATAGGGTAGTATTTCTTTACCTTCTTTTGAGATTGTATAATCTATCTCTCCTTCAATCTCTGTTATTTCCGTCAGCATCTCACTTTGTATTTCTTTGCCAGATAATACTTTTTCCAGTTCCTTTGCTGTTAGATGAACGGAGAGAGCTTTTATATTGTAGTTTTTCTCTAATAACCCCAAGACTTCTGATAATTCTGATTTTTCGATCTTAACAGGTAATGGTTCTTTTCCTTCCTCATCCCACTCGATTTTTTGCGGGGGGACTATTTTCTTGTATTCCATGTTCACAACGGGTAAAGCACCTAGTAATGTAACACTTATAGAAAGACCCATTGCGATAAGAGCGTATGTTCCCTCTGTTTTTTGTTGTAGAAAAGATGATTCTATAGGCAAAGTCTTTATCACAGGGAACATGATCATTGCAATAAAATACGCTAATGATCCACAAATTGCCCCAATCAACACAAATTCAGTCGTTATTAGAGCTTGTACTCCTCTTGAGCTCAAACCTAGTGAACCATACATTCGGATCTCATCTCTTCTTTCCCAAATAGAGGTTAAAACAACTTGAGCTACTATGAGTAAGGAAATGATTATCGGGAACAATTGTGGCACTAAAGCTTTTGTTGAAGATGAGAAAATAGTAGAGAAAGAATACTGTTCACCATCTATTACTACAAGAAGTTTTGTTGGAGAAATTCTTGGATAAAGCTCCCGAGCAAAATCGATATCATTTATTCCTAAAAGAATTTCTGTGGGGTTGACTTTGGAAATCGGTAAACCTCCGGATACTAATGCAGAAGTAAGAATATAATTCCAATAGGCATAATTAATTATCACGAATTCGTCAGCAAAGGTTCTAGTAGGGTCAATTGAAATAAGACCAAAACCGGGGATAGAACTAGTAGAATCGGCGTATCTTGGTGGAGTAATTCTTTTTCCATCAAGATCATTTTGATCAGCTACAGAGTCATTAAGTACGCCTCGTATCCAATGAGTTGTGTTTATTTCAACTCGAAGCAATGGATCATAGAATGACATATTAATTTTTGAACCAACTGAAGCATTTAACTTTTGAAGTAGGCTTTCAGCAACTAGCATCCCAAAAGGATCATTGTCCTCTAAATATGTCCCATTAACTATATAATCATCTATGTGAGTAATGGCTTTTTCATTTGAAGGTTGTATAGCCAAATAATTATAGATTTTAACAGGATCTTGGGTTTCTTCTTGAACTGTTAGATCCATAAAACGTTTAACAGTATCAACTTCTCCAACAGATGCTTGAACAAACATTCGGTACGCTACTGGTATATCTGTATAATTGTACTCTCGCAGGGTAACATTTAGTAAACTGATGGACTGCGAATTTATTGAGTGTTCATCACTATAGATCTGTATTCCCTCAAGCTCAGTATTTGCATCTTCCCCTCTCACTAGAAGGTCGGCTTCATAAGTTGTTGATACAATTACTATAAAGAAACTGATTGTAATTGTGAGTGTAGTAACCAGTAATAAGGTAGCTCTAAATCTTCTCTTCAGATTTCTTAAAGATAAACCTGTCAAAGTAAACATTCTTTCATATCGGGGTATCCTTTTGAGTAGAGAAAGAAGATTAGGTAATAGTACCAAAGCAACTATCCCTAACGAGTATAGATAACCAAAGGCTATATCTCTATCCAAAGACACCCCTAGATCGTCAAGATTAAATGTCTCCTCAAAAAAATGTTTTCTTAGCAAGGGATGTACTAACATTATTAGAGCCATTAATAGAATAGATAATAGAAATCGTATGATCAACTGTTTCTTTTCGTTTTCTTCAAAAAGGAAAGACACTGGAACTGCTAAAATAGCCATTGTCAACAGCAAAATCCAAGTATATCTAGGCATTGAATCTTCTGTTAAATGACTAAGATGGAGATTGGCAAGGGTGTATGCATATACTGAATTAATTAGTGATAATTCTGCATTTACAAGCATTGTATCAATAAATGGTCCCAGCTCTAAAGCTAAGCTTTGACCAACAATATACGCAAAACCAATTGATGCAAGGTTATTTTTGTCAAGCAAAAAATCATATGTTAATTGTGTTGCTTCTTCTGATTTGGTAAAATAAGCTTCTGCATCACGAATGTAATCTTTGTAAGGATCTAGATCAAATCCCAGATCTTCATTTTCTTTGAAATATTTTTTTGTTTCTGTTAGTTTTTCCTCTGCGTAATTATTTACCATTGAGATAGATAGAGTGTTTAATGCCGTTAGATTTGTTCCATTTAAGAAAATAGTACTATCAACCCATCCTTCTTTCACGTAATAATAAAGATTAACCTCTAATGTTTTATTTAATACTGGAGCCCACCAAAACACATCACTGTACCCATTTGTACTCATCCAGGGAGTAAAAACTAGTGATAAATCCAAAAGAACTTCTCTTGTTTCTGGATCTCTAAAGAGAATTTTGAAAGCAGAAATGTATTCGTTTGTTATGCCGGGTTCATCCTCGATAGTTCTATAACTTCCTCCCGGAACGAAAGTAATATGTCCTAATCCCAATAAAGCTAACGGTACTACACTTTGATAAGCCAAAATGGTTTCATTCCTAAGCTGGTAAGCATTTTCTGAAGTTAAACCTAATTGACGAGTATAGGTACTTGAACCGTAGGGAGAAACGAAACCACTTTCAGGATCATAAATTGGGATCACAAAATACATTATACGAGGTGCTAAAATCATAAAAGAAGGAGCCATATTTTGCATTTCATAGTGTCCTGTAAAGTTAGTAATTGCAAAACCAAAGAAATTTATCAAAGTAAAATTGGATTGCGTCCTACTATCCAGATTCATAGCGATAATGAAAGCAAAAGGCAAAGGTGTTGAAGTATTAGGTTGTCCTGTATAGCTTGTTTTTTCGAAAACTTGTCCTTGAATAGATAAGGTCAGGTCAGGATTAAATTGTTGAGTTTCTATATCTGAAAACGCAGACTTGTTAACTGAAGAGCCTTCTCCTTGAGAAGCAAGTTGAATTGAGTTATCATAGGCTGCTTTAAAGCGAGGGTCTTTTAACCACTCATTGAAAAAGGAATAAACGTGGTTATCATTTTCTTGGTCATCTAAAACCGAAGATTCAATAATTGTAGTATTATGATTGCCTTTTTGGAAAGCTGAAGAATCAACTATTAAACTAGTTACAAATAAAACGATAAAACTTAGTGCAATAACGACCTTTGTTGAATGAATTTTTGAGACTTTCATAATATTACATCCTTTAAAAAAAAAGAATTGAGTATACAATAATTTTCTAATATTAATATTTAAAGTATCTTAAATGTAATCCAAGAGAAATTAAAAAAAAAGGAGGGGAAAAGATGATTAACTATAGATTAACTATCTTCTTCGTCTAGCGATGAACATTGCTGCTCCAATCAAAGAAATGAAAGTTAACAAGGTTGTGAAACCAGGAACTTCAAGATCTTCATCTTCAATTGGTGAATCGCCTACTGGGGTAGGAACATTGTAACCTATGCGTTCAATCTCAAACTCGATTGAATTTACATCAACTGAACCACTAAATCCGGGGTCAGTTACTGTTGCTGGGGGTTCAGCATCAATTGAGAAGTCACCATCAGCGTGGTAAACTATTGTGGTTAATACACCAGTGGTTTCATCCCATGCAATCCATTCATCCATATGAAGGTAAGCATCTGCGGAAATATATCCACCATCAATATCTGCATCAAGAGAGCCTCCAATTTTAATTTCTTGACGAATATATGCATAACCGTTAGCTTGAGTTAAAGACATAGCAAATTTCCAGTCATCAATTGATAGATCGACTGCTTCTTCTGCACTTACTTCTTCTTCAATACCGTTCTTCAGTAAACTCATGTAAGTACTCTCAATAGCATTAATAGCAGTTACCCATGAACCATAAATCTCCCAATCAGGGGCAATTACGGGACCAGAAACTACTTCAGAAATGTCGTTATATGCGTCCATTACTTTTCCTGCTCCTCCTAAGAAAGCAACACACCAAATGGTTTCGCTAATAGGATCATCATATTCATCTACTGCTCTTAAACCGGTTGTTGGATCATATGGACGAGCTTCAACTTGGTAATAAAGGCCTTGTACTTGAAGAACTTCAAAATCAACTATTTTGTTTCCTGCTAAACCAACAAACTCATTCTTAATATCAGTTATATTGGCTTCAATTTCAGCTCTTTCTGAATCAGTCAAGGGAAGATCTGAAAGATCGTGTGTTTCATCGATTGAAGCAACACTTATTTCATAAGAATAAATATCTCCAACGGAAACGTCTGGTACATTTAATTCAGTTCTGTCAAATGTTCCAGCAATAGCAAATTGATTTGCAGCATCATTTAAATCTTGAATACTAAAACTTATTGAAGAAAGTATGCCATCAGCTACTCTCCAAGAAGCAGAAATATCAATAGCTATTTCATCATCAGTATCTTCAAATTCAACTGAGAAACTTAGTTCAGTTGCACTTAATACAACATCTACAACAGCTGAGGGGTCTTCGGTTTCAATGTGAGTTTGCATTTCATTTAATGCAGCTTCATGTAAGTCCCAATCATCATCAAGGATTAGAGGAATGGGGATTACATCCTCAGCATCTTCCAAAAGATCAACATCAAAACGAGTTACTGTTGGGAAAAGAAGAGGTAGTGGGAAACCAGCATTTTCAGGAACAATAAATTCAGCTTGTCCACCTGGAATTGCATCTACGGCTGTTTGATTTAATATCTCAAAGGTTATATCACTTCCGGTGAAGAAACCCATTGACATATCAATTAATGTCTCAGATGATGTGGAATATGTTCCAAATTCGGAATCATACATATCAACATCGGCTTCATAAACATCATATAGTTTAATCCATAACGTTGAACCCGTTAGATCACCTGTAATTCTATGATCATCACTTTCCATTACTTCGGGAGGCAATGTAAATTCACTCATTGTATAGTAAATTGTTAGCCCAGGTACTATTTCGGTCCCCAGTTCTCCTCCATGGGAGGTACTGACAGGCCACGCACTAGAAACTAGTAATAGAGTAAATGTAATCAAAAATAAGGAATTATATTTTCTATTCATTTTTATCACGCTTTTATTTTATAAAAAATGAACCCTAGAGGATTCATATACTTAATACTAATATTTAGATTAATAAAGCCTTGCAAATGTGTATCTTACAATTGAACATTCTTTAAACAGCGTATAATATTGTAAGAAAAAATATTTTTGATTCCTTGGAAGTGTTCTGTTATAGAATAGAGATTTCCCAAACTTCAAATGTAGTTACTGGAATTTCTAGTGAATCAATCAATAGATTATACTCGTATAGGGTGTACAAAACCAGTTTAAAACCATTAATCAATATTTCAGCCAATCTTGATGTCGTTTCCGTCAAAGTGATTGTTAAATTGAGCATCAAAGAAGTTGTGGTATTACCTTCTAAGTAATAATTTTCCAAAAGACTTGCATGAGCAATAATTAAGGTGAGGTTGGGGTCAGAATAAGCATTGAAGACAATATTTGAAACATTGATATTCATTAAATAGGTGTTAAAAAGTGTCATATTCATCTCAAGCTCGAGTTCATCTGTATCAGTTTGTTGGTTTATTGAAAGTACTTCCAAATCACTGAACACAATCGTCGCTTCATCTATTAGATTATCAATGGAGAAATCAGCTACTGGAAGCTCAGCTACTCCGGAAGCAGAATAATATGACCAACTAAACTCTCCAGAAAGCGTAATATTCTGATCTGGATAGTTAGATAACAGTAGAGTGAGAAAATTCTCTCTTGAATAATGATTTGATGTTTCAAATGTTAAGTTCAATAACGATTGTTCCTCTTTGAGCAAAATTAGTGGTTCTGTCAAAGTTAAATTCCCCATCTTATCTGTTGAGATAAACTCAAAATTACAACTTGAGACATTTATAGGAAGAGGAAAATCAGCAATAGCTATCCCAAACTCTATCTTATTACTTTCAGATGGAGCTTTAATTGAAAGAATGTCTATTGAAGAACCAGTTGAGTGGAGAGCTTTCGTTAATGAGTTTTCAAATGCAAAATGAAAAAAGCGATAGTGAACCTTTCCATGAAATAGAATATTCATTTGATTTCCCGTAAGAAAAGCATCAAGAAGCAATGATAAAACTGGAGAAAGGTTTGAATGTAAGGGTGAAACGCTTAATATTATGGGAATTATTTTCGTTTCTTTCCCAGAAACACTGAATGATGAACTTTGGACATCACCCACATAATTTTCGTTAATTTCTAGCTTTCCTTCTATACTTTTGATACTAACTTTCTTCCTATGTGAATTGTGTACCTCAAGTTCTATAGTAATTTCTATGTTTTGCTCATCTGTTTTTGTGAACTCCAAATCATATATGTCAAAAGAAAGATCTTTGAGAGAGATAAGCTCTAAGGCTTCAAAGGAGCCCCCTACAAGTAGGACTGCTACTAGTGATAAGTAAACACTTCTCCTATGCTTCTTAATCCATGAAATCATTTTTCTCGACCTCTGAATTTTTTTCTTTTGCTCCTAAGAGTTTAGCGAGCCATCTTGGTAACCACCAGTTACCTTTTTCAAAAATTACCATTGCCGCCGGCACTATTGATAATCTCATTACAAATGCATCTATTACAATCGCTAAACTTAACGCAAGCCCAATTTGTTGTATAAGAGGGATATCAGTAAAAAGTAACGAAGCGAAACTTCCTGCCATTACTAAACCACAAGCACTTATTGATCCTGAAGTTGCTTGAGAAGCCTTCATCAGTGCTTCTTTCAAGTCAGATCCTTTTTCTTTCTCTTCAACCACTCTTGTCATTATGAAAATATCAAAATCAGAGGCTAACCCGTTTAAAGTCACACCTACTAAAGTTGGTACAATCCACACTAACGGCTCCCCATTAAAGAGATTCCAGATTAATCCCGTTAACGCAACTGCCCATAACGAAGACATTACAATAGTTATTTCTAATCTAAATGGTACAAGAATAGATTTTAAGGCGATAATTAAGATAATCATTGTGCCAAAAACAGCCACTAGTAACATTGCTGGTAGGTCTTCTTTAACCAAATGCTCTATATCTTTCCATATTGCATATTGCCCTCCTACATAAATATCCCAGTTGCTAAGATCATCATTTTCCCCTTTAAGTGCTACAATCCAATCTCTTAAAGTGTCTGTCATCGCTTGAGATTCAACTTTGGTGAGATTTTCTGAAACTGTAACAAATATTAAAAAGCCGGTTTTTGATTTTGAGAAGAAAGGTTTTATGGCTTGAGTGTAGAATTCTTGAGTTAGCAACGCCGATGATATTTCGGAGTAATTGGTTTGAACTCCGAATGGTGATACTGGACTATTAACTCCAACTACATCATCCAATTCTCTAATATGAGTGTCTAATTCCAGAATTTGGTTATATGTTTCAATATCCATTTTGTTAGATTCATTTAAGAGTGGAGTTTCAACATTTGGATCAACTGCAATTTGGAATTGGGCAAAATAGGAAGGTGGAAAATTATCATGTAAAACAATATAAGCAGAGCCTGTTTCTGAGTTTTCATTTAATCCACCTCTAATGTCATAATCTAAAGGTTGATTGAGCAATACTAAGGTTGAAAGTATTGTAAATCCAATGCAAATTAATCCTAATAGTTTTGCATGCGTAATTGATCCCCCGACTATCATTTTTACTATTTTTGCAAAGAATGAAGAAAGCTTTGTTCTAATCACCTTTAGGAACTTTGAACTGTTTTTTGATGTTGTTGGAGTAATAAAAGAGATCTTCTTTACTGCACTAGATGAAGCTATTTCAGCACCTAATACCAAAAATGAAGGGAGTAAGGTTAAACAAACCGTCAATGTTACGCTAATCCCTAAGATTACGCCTATAGCAATTTTACTAAGCACTCCGAATGATCCAAAACCCACAGCCCCAAAACCTACCATTACTGCTAGCCCACTGGTTAGTACGCTGTGCCCACTGTGCTGAAGCATCATTTCTATTGATTTCTTAGGAGTATTACCTGCTTTTCTCTCTTCAAGGTATCTATTTACAAGAAAAATGACATAATTTGTTCCAGCCCCAAAAATTGCAGTAGTAGTTAGTAAGATTACAATCTGAGAAGTACTAAAATTCAAGGAATTAAGTATAATTACTATTCCTCGAGTTAGTGTAATAGCTACACCCATAATGATTAGGGGAACAATTGCTAGAATGGGGTTTCTGAAGACTATCAATAAAATGAATAAAACCAGAAAACTTGCTATTAGGTCTACTTTTCTGATATTATCCTCTGCAATTTTAGGTACTTCATAATAATAAACTTGCATACCAACCACATAAAAGTTATATTCTGGATTTGTATCCCTGAAAGAATTCAAAATGCTAATTATTTGTTCTGTAGCTTTCAAGACGAGATGGTTAGAAATGTCATTAACAAATTTCAGACTTAATCTTGCAAAACGAGGATTTTCTGATGGTTTTTTGTTAATATAAGAAAGGTAAAGAAAGTTTATTGCTTCTTCAGGTACTCCAGGAGGAAGATATTCACCAATTGAAACAGACCAAAAATAATGATTCACTGCATGGATTATTCCTATTGAATGCCCACCTGAGAAAACTTCTTTTATCAAAGCAATAGTATCATTACTAACATCATTGAGCAGTTTGTCAGCAGTCAGGTAATACATGAGTGAGCTGTCATTCCATGAAGTACTTGAATAATTGAAATTTTGAAAAACAGTATTGAAAGGTTCATAGAATGTTTCATTTTCCATACTCTGTAAAAATGAAGAGAAAGAAGTTTCAATTAGAAAATTCATTCTATCTTTTGAATCATTCAAGTTTAAGGGTAAACCATCATTTTCAAGACTTTCAAGCCAGTTAGGCATTAGAAATTCAGAGTAATAATCATGCAAAGTATCGGTTATTAAATACCCATAGGCTCTTCTATGTAAGGTTTCATTAGCTATTAGGTATCCTTCAGATAAAGCATAATCTGAAGCTTTTGAACTATTAGTTGTTATTGAATAGTTACTCCACCAAGTTTCAACAAAAATATCAGCCGAACCCCACGTTACATAAGATGTAATGTTATATCCGGCAGTTGCTTGAAATAAACCTGTGAGATAAGCTTTTAGTAAAGACCTGCTTTCGCTCCATAGATGAGATGTTGTTTTTTTGTGTAACACCCTGTAAATGTCGTAATTTGTTGTAAGATTAGCGGAAAGGGTGCTTATTAGTTGATAAGTTTCATTCTCTAAGATCGATCTATTTTCCGGAGCTTCTATCAAAATATTTAGTTCTGCAGCCTCTCTTGAAAAATTATTAGCTAAAAACCTTTTTACAATTTCTGACTCTACTTCTGAAGGAGGGTTATAATCATCGTTACTCTCTGTTGTTTGGAATGATTGATGAGAGAATGAATAAGATAATGCGGTTAAAACCATCCAGAATAAAATAATACCAATATAATATTTATGTATAAAACTGGAATATTGTTTAGTTATTGACCGCATAAACTATTCTTCGTCAATTATGCCTTTAAACTTTTAGAAACTATGTTTTTTCGCTCTAGCTCTCTTCTTTTTCCTTCAGATAGCTTATAACTTCACAAACCTTACATTGTCCGGAGGAGCTGATTTCCCCACATTCTGGGCAAGTATCAATTTTTCTCTTAGAATATTTATTGTTCAATGGTTCTTTTAGTTGTGTAGCTAACTCCAGAATTTTATCAGCTGAAGAAATCACGTTCATTCCAGTGCTAGGATACATATTTTGATAATCCAACATAAAGTCTCTAAGAGGCCCTCTTGAAGCTTCTACGGCATAAGAACATGAGACTTCTTGATAGGGAAGGTCATTTAAAACACAGTAAAGCACTATTTCTTCCTCTGGTGTTCGCCTAAAAGGTTTGGCTCTAGGTATTAACGATCGGTGCTTTTTGTTGGGAGTAGGGTTAGATCTCATGATCCTTAAAACTTCGCCCCTTAGGACATTCATAATCACTGTCTGAGCTTCATCATCTTGGTTATGACCTGTGCACAACACATTTACTCCTGCTTCTCTTGCGACTACATTTAATGCCCTTCGTCTTAAGATTCCACAGAAAGAACATGCTCCCAAAGATCTCTCAGTTTTAGCATCAATAGCTATTATCTCATCTAAAGAGTAACCAAAAAGATCTTTAAAAGAATAAATATGATGCTCAAGATCAAATTTTTCAGCAGCTAGTTTGGCGTATTTTACGCTATCTTCTCGGTAGTTAGCTATTCCTTCATCTATTGTAATTACGACAAGTTCACTCGATAAATCCTTTTTTAACTCATGTAGAACCGTTAAAAGAGCTATACTGTCTTTTCCTCCAGAAACACCAACAGCTATTCTCTCATTTCTTTTGAATAAATTATTGTCTAAGATAGTTTTTTTTACACGCCTCACAAACGATTCATTAAAATGAGTTAAACAGAGAGGTAGTTTTCCATGAGGACGAATATAACAAGCTGGTTGTGAACATTTATGGCATGTTTTTGGTGAAGACATAATATCACATTTAAATCAATTGGAAGCCAAATTTTGCAAAACTTAGTATCATAGACCCTAATACTAATGATATAGTCATGAAAGAGATTACATAATTGACTCTATCTCTTTTATTTGGAGAAGTAATGAAGTGGTTTACGAGTATACTTTTTATTCTTCCACCATCGGTGATTCCAAGGGGTAATAAATTGAAAACTAGTAATGA
>DAOWED010000080.1 GCA_030638685.1 Candidatus Heimdallarchaeota archaeon
AACTAAATAAAATTTAAGAGAGTATAAGTGTGGCTCGTAACAAATTACTTCACAGAAAACGCCGATATGGCCGAAAACAAAAACAAAACAGCTCCGTTCCAACATGGGTTGTAATGAAGACAAATAGACATTTTCGAACAAAAACAAATCCAAGACATTGGAGACGAAATACAATTAAAAGGTAAAGGTGGCAATAATGGCAGAAGAAATAGTTGAAGAAAGAATCTATACAGTTCCATTTTATCCAAAATTAAATTCAATACCAAGAAAGCAAAGAACACCTCGTGCATTGCGCTTGTTAAGTGAATTCGTTGTTCGTCACATGAAAGCAAACAAAGTTTGGATTTCACCCGAAGTTAACGAAAGAATGTGGGAACGCGGTATAGAAAAACCTCCAAGAAGGATTGATGTAAGATTATCTAAAGATACTGAAGGAATTGTCGAAGTATATTTGGCACTACCAATTACTGATGCAGTTGTAACTCCAGAAGTAGTATCAGTACCTTCAGAACTACCTGATACAATTGATGATATTGATCTTGAAGAAGAAGACGCAATATAATCTTAAACTCATTAACTCCTTAGAGAAATAATGAGATTTCGTTTTCTTTCCCCTCCCTTTTTCTAAATCTTTATTTTTTTCAGTTTAGAGTCTAATATGATTACTTTCTTTTAATTTTTTGAGAGAATAAAAGTTTTCCCTCTAACTTCTACTAAGTTTACATTCATTGAACTTGCTATGCCTTTTGCTAATCTTACCAAATCTTGTTTTGAAATGTCAAGCAAGTAACGAATCTTTATAACTTCTCTTCTTGACAACTGTAAATCAATTTCCTCGATAAGCTCATCAGTTATTCCCTTTTTACCAATTCGTACTAATGAAGCATTAAGCCTCACTTCATTTATTTTATTCTTGTTTCTTGTCATCTGAATATCGCCTATTAATTCGGTTAATATTGTTACATTCTATACAAGTATATGTTATTCTTGTTGCTTTAATTCTAACTCGTTTCTGTTTGAATAATGCCCCGCATTTTTTACACCTTTTGTCCAAATATTGGCCTATAGGCGTTCTTATTCTTTGAAAAGTTCTTTTTAATGAGGATAAATTTGATTTGCGTATGTAAATATCATTTGTACAATCCAAATAAGAAGATATTTTATTTTTCAAAACGGTAGTTGTTGAGTTTATTGACGTTTTAGTTTTCTTTATTTTAGCCATCTAAATTATCTTTATTTCATATTCATTTGACATTTTTCTTTCGTGAGTTTTGAAATCAATTTTTCAACGTAATTGTGAACGATATGTTTTTATATCAGTTTATAGTTTTTCATTTGTTATTACCCTCACACGACGAGGGAATCAGTTTTTCAGAGAAGTATTATTTATAATCACTGACAAATTTCTGAAAAACTAAACTATTAAAAATAAACAAGGTGTAAAAATGTCTGGACAGATACCAGTTATTTTATTGAAAGAAGGATCAGAAAGATCTACTGGACAAGAAGCGATGCGAAATAATATTCTTGCAGCTTCAGCAATTGCTGATGCAGTTAAATCCACACTTGGTCCAAAAGGTATGGACAAAATGTTAGTGGATTCTTTGGGAGATATCGTAATTACTAATGATGGAGCAACTATTCTTGATGAATTGGATGTGGAACATCCTGCAGCTAAAATGATTATTCAAGTTGCTAAAAATCAAGATGATGAAGTTGGTGATGGAACAACTAGTGCAGTTATAATTGCAGGAGAATTGCTTTCTAAAGGTAAAGATCTTCTAGAAAAGAAGATTCACGCAACATCAATAGTTAGTGGATACAAACAAGCATCTGATGATGCCAAAGTTATCTTACGGAATCTTGCAATTACAATGGATGAACACGATAAAGACGTGTTAACAAAAATTGCTTTAACCGCACTAAACAGCAAAGCAGTATCAAATGCAAGAGAACATATTGCAGATATCGCTGTTGAAGCTGTTTCTTCAATTGTTGAAGTTGGAGATAATAACACTAAAACTGCAGATTTGGACTTAGTTAAAATAATTCAAAGACAAGGAAAATCTTTAAGTGATACTTTGTTAATTCATGGGGTTGTAATCGATAAAGAAATACTTCACCCAGATATGCCAAAAGAGTTCACTAATGCTAAAATTCTGCTATTAAACAAGAATATTGAAATTGAAAAGACTGAATTTGATTCAGAAATTAGAATAAGCAGCCCAGATCAAGTTCAACAGTTCTTAGACAATGAAGAACGTTTAATTAAGGAAATGGTTGACAAAATCAGTAATTCGGGTGCTAATGTTGTTATTTGTCAAAAAGGTATAGACGATCTTGCACAATATTTCTTAGCTCAAAAAGGTATACTTGCAGTTAGACGAGTTAAGAAAAGTGATATTGAAAAAATCAGTAAATCAACTGGTGCTACAATAATAACTAGTTTAGACGACATTCCTTCTGAAGGAGAAATGAATGAAGTTCTTGGACATGCCGGTAAAGTTCATGAAGAAAAAATAGGAGATGAAGAACATATTTTTATTACTGAGTGCAAGAAAAGTCATTCAGTTTCCATCCTAATTCGTGGAGTAAGCAAGTATAGTACTGATGAAACAGAAAGAGCATTAGTTGATGCACTTTCAGTTGTAAGAGACGTTATTGAAGATGGAACATACGTATCTGGAGGAGGTAGCACAGAAATCGAACTATCTCTCAAACTTCGTGAGAAGGCTGCTAACATTAAAGGAAAGGAACAACTTGCATATCAAGCATTTGCTGAGGCACTTGAAATCATTCCAAATACATTATCAGAAAATGCAGGATATGATCCAATAGCTAAAATTAATGAAATCATTAGTGCCCATTCGGGCGAAAATAAGCACTCAGGAATAAATGTTCATGATGGAACTATCTCAAACATGATTGAACTTGGTATTTTGGAACCTTTAAGAGTCAAGATTCAAGCCATAAAATCAGCTAGCGAAGCAGCTGAAATGATTTTAAGAATTGATGACGTTATCGCTATCAAAGGATCCCCTGAAGGTGCAGGAATGCCCCCTGGCGGAATGCCACCTATGATGTAACAAAACAGAAGATCTCCCCTCCTTCTTTTGAAATTAAGAAATTTTATCTCCCCCCACAAGAAGACTCCTTCATTCACCTGAAAGGTGAAGCAAGGAGATGAATTGTGACTAAAATCAAGGTTTACCTTGATGTTCAACATATATACGAATTATATTCAAATTAACTTGTCCAGTGGTCGCAAGAAAATATGAAGGTGACCAGAGTGCTTTTCCCCATAAATGTTTGTAAATTCTGGGAAACTCCTTTCTTAAAGATTTTGCAGATGAGGATTTCAATATACGATATATTTTGTGAGATTAATCGTTGGAGAGCAATTAAAAAGGATATGAATATGATCTAAATCAATTTCTTGTTCCACTATTTGGACATGATAAGGTTGAGAAAGTAAAATAATTACTTGCTTGAAGTAACTTGAAATTTCTGAATCAAATATCTTCTTTCTGTATTTTGTTACAAAAATAAGATGAAAATAGAGTGAATAAACTGAATGTGCTCCTTTTTGTGGTTCATACTTCATATACTCAAATTATACTTTCAGTTAATTAAATAACTAAAGTTTAATCCTTTACCATGTTTGACAATTTCCACTTTCTTAATAGCCTTATTGATAGTAATTATTTTTCCTGTTTTTGGATCAATTGGGTTTTTGATAGGAGTTAATCTTACCCATTTTCCATAGTTAAATACTCCTTTCATCGAAAATAATTCTCCTTCAAATCCTACAAGATCATGTGGCTGCAATTTGTATCTTTGTCTGCGAATTGATGGTTTGTAGCCTTTCCGATTAGTTTGAATTGACCTATTATTCCGTCTTATCTGCTTAACTTGTAAAACCTTACTTCTATTCTGTTTTTTTCCACTTGCGATAACAAAAGCATCGTTGTAGTGTGTTTTCTCAAGTTTTAATTTAATACGATCATGCTTAGTAACATATCCAAAAGTTGTATCGCAGCTAAGGTCGGTTACTAAATGAGTTCTCACTACATTCATAAATGGTGCAGCTTTGAGAGATTGTTTTGCTTGTTTCTGGATCTTCGGCTTTCCAAACTCTTCAGCGGTCTTATTACCTTTTTCCAGATTGCATTTTCTGCATGAAATAGTTAGATTATCTACTCTATTGCTTCCTCCTCTTGACTTAGGAATGATGTGTTCTATCTCCAACTTGATGCCTTGTTTCTTACAATAGGCACATTTTCTCTTCCATTTCTCAAGTAAATACTCTCTGACCTCATACCCTTGGAGTTCACCTTGTTGATATTCAACACCCGTTACTTCTGGTTTTTTCATCTTATGAGCATCAAAGGTAGCTATTTCTACTATGACTTTGGTAATTGGAAGTATTTGTTTAATTTTTTCAATTAGTCTCTTGTGAGAAACTAACTTATGTTTAATACTCGGTGCAAACCAGCCTTTTTTCTTGGATGTTCGATTGTTAAAGCGTGGTTTGCGATACCATAATCTATTTCTTCTGGTTCTTCGATATTGCCTTTTTTGAGTTAGGTTCTTAGAAATATCCTTTCTAAGTTTCAATTCTCCTGAGATTAACTCTTTTTTCTCTGTAACGGCTGAGAAGCCAACAAATTGATAACCAGAATCTATTCCTAAGGTAACTGGTTCTTTTGTCTCACCAGTAGCATATTTTAACTGGATAACAAAAGGTATTCTTTGTTTTACTTTTGCTTTTTCATTTTTAATTAATTTTCTTGCTTTTTGTGGTGTTGTGGGCATGAGAGGATTTTCCCTCATGTTCAACACATAGACAGATACACTCATGTTCTGTCCTCCTTAAACTTTAAAAATTTAAGAAGTAGGTTCTCTTCGCCAAGGTTATCAGCCAGTACTATGTAGTGAACACTAAGAGTTTCCTCTCTTTTTAATCCACCACTTACAGAGCAAAGGACTTGAGAAGCATCCTTTGGTGTGTTCTTTAACTTTACTGATAACTTAGATTCCATATTTTCATACTCCTCTTAGGCTAATCAACCAATTACTCCTGCAGATCACTCCACATGCCCCTTCTCACCCCGAAGGGTGGCAAGGGGTGATTGACTTCGTTCATAAGGTCCAATATTACACTGACCTGGTTTATAACCAATTGCCTTGAATATCATCCGTTGTGAGAGATTTACACTTAATTTACCAAACTTTAGCATTTAGTAAATTATGAGACTTTATGTTAAACTAGATAGTTTAACCTCTTCTTGCTTCACAGAGGAAGCCTTTATCTTCTGCTCTTTCTTAAGACGG
>DAOWED010000087.1 GCA_030638685.1 Candidatus Heimdallarchaeota archaeon
AAATGCCTTATTCACATGCAATTCAGTTTATCTCACCAATTGTTTTTTTAATAGTCTGGGCATTTGATTCCTTTGTTTTAAAATGGTCAGTAGGTTTGTCGGATCTTGTTCCTTGGCCTATAAGAGTAGTCTTAGGGATAATTATAATTGGGTTAAGTATAGCACTTATGAGAGCTGCTGAAAAAGTTCTTTTCAAAGGAGGAGAAAAATTGGAAGTAATAACGGATGGAATACTATCACATGTAAGACATCCATTATATCTTGGAGGACTACTAATTTATGTAGGCTTCATAGTTTTTACTTTTTCAATTATCTCACTTGGATTATTTGGGATAGTCTTTATTGCCTACAATCAACTTGCAAGCTATGAAGAAAAAGATTTGATAAAGATTTTTGGAAAACAATATATTGAATACAAGAATAAGGTGCCAAAATGGATTCCAAGTATTAAGGCAATAGAAGTCAAGAAGGAAACAACTCAAGAAGAAGAATAAAGAGGAATTGCATAAAAAAGAAATTCTGAGAAAAATAAGGGAAAAAGATATAATTATTGTGAACATCTTTTTTGTAGGTGTAATGCAGTGCAAGAGTTGACATATATTCCAGTTGAAAAGATACATGAGATGGTCAAAGAAGTTTTTGAAAAGATGGGTTATCCAGAAGAACAAGCAGAAGTTAGTGCCGATGTATTAGTTGCTTCAGACTTAAAAGGGATAACTACACACGGAGTGCAGAGGTTAAAATATTACTACGATAGAGTAGTAACTAAGAGGCATTTAACCGACACAATTATGGAAGTAGTAAAAGACAACAATGCAACGGCAGTAATTGATGGAAAGCACGCAAATGGTCATTTCATTGCCAAGAAAAGTATGCAAATGGCAATAGATAAAGCAAAAAAGTACGGGTTGGGAATGGTAGTTGTAAGGGAAAGCACTCATTACGGAATTGCCGGTTACTTCACAGAAATGGCAACACAACAAGGATGTATAGGGATAACGGGTACAAATACAAGACCATCTGTGGTACCGACATTCGGAGTAGAGCCAATGCTAGGAACTAATCCACTAACTTTTGGCATACCAACAGATGAAGCATTCCCGTTTAGCTTAGATTGCGCAACATCACTTATTCAGAGAGGAAAAGTGGAAGAATACGCAAGAGAAGGAAAACCAATGCCAAAAGGAACAATAATAGATGGCACCACAGGGGAATTTAGAACAGATGCAAAACAATTATTGATTGATTTTGTAGAGGATAAAGCTGCTTTACTACCATTAGGAGGAAAGGGAGAAGAACTAGCAGGATATAAGGGGTATGGTTATTCAATGGTTGTAGAACTTTTATCAGCAGCATTACAAGATGGAAAGTTCTTGAAAGATTTAAGTGGGTTTACTAAGGAGGGGGAAGCAACTTATTTCCACTTAGGCCATTTCTTCATAGCAATAGATGTGGAACATTTCATAGATCTTAATCTCTTCAAAAAAATAGCAGGAACAATCTGCAGACAAATGAGAGGATCAAAGAAAGAGCCAGGACAAGAAAGAATTTACACTGCGGGAGAAAAAGAATATTTAGTAGAACAAAGAGTAAGAAAAGAGGGCATTCCGATCAATAAAAGTATTCAAGAGGATCTAATATTCTTAAAAGAGAAGTTAGGAATTGAGATAAATTTAGGAATAGAGTAAACTAGTAAATGCTAGACTAGCAAACGTACTAGCTTGAAAAAAATCCTAAAAAAACTAAAAAAAAAAGTCTCCCTTCCCACAGAAAGACAGAGTTAGTTATTATTCGTCTTCAGCCATGAACTCGAAGCCACCCTTTTGGGACCTCATGTAAGTGAAGGCTAAAATAGCGAAGATAGCTAAACTAACACCCCAAACAGTCCATCGAAGAGGATCAGTCCAAACGTTGTCTTTGTAGTCGTCCTTAAGGGTTAAGATCAAGGGCAATAGAAGCATAGCTACTAAATTAATGACTTTGATCATAGGGTTAAGGGCAGGACCACTGGTATCTTTTAAGGGGTCACCGACAGTGTCACCAGTAATACTGGCTTTGTGGGCATCAGAACCTTTTCCACCGAAAAGACCATCTTCGATTTGTTTCTTAGCATTGTCCCAAGCTCCACCAGCATTAGCGGAAAAGACAGCTAATAACTGACCGGAAAGGATAATACCAGCTAAGAAACCACCCAAAACGACTTCACCTAAGAGAAGACCAACTAAGATAGGGGTTAATACAGCTAAAAGACCGAGATTAACAAGTTCTTTCTGGGAGGCTGTTGTACAAATGTCAATAACTTCACCATAAGCGGGTTGGACTTCACGTTCCATAACACCTGGACGCTTGAATTCTTCACGGACTTTACCGATGATGACAAAAGCAGTACGAGCGACGGCTTTAATGGCACCACTGGAAAAGAGGAAGGGAATAGCTCCTCCAATAAGAAGACCTATGAAAACCATAGGATTACCAAGATCGAGACTGAGGGTGTTACAATCCCCAGCTGCTGCGCATGTTGTATTATGAAAATGTTCATTATAAACTTCAGCGAAGGCACCGAAGAGGGTGACAGCGGCAAGAACAGCGGAAGCAATCGCTATACCTTTAGTAACCGCTTTGGTAGTGTTACCAACAGCATCAAGAGCAGTCATATTCTTAATGGCGTCTGGTTCATCAAGACCAGAAATTTCAAGGATTCCTTGACCATTGTCAGCTATGGGGCCGAAGGTATCCATAGCTACATTGTTACCGGTCAACGTAAGTTGACCGATTCCTGCTAGACCTACACCATATAATATCCATGTTGTGTCCATATAGTCTGGTGTTAGTGAACCATCACTAGCCATAGTTAATGGTATGTCTACTCCACCAAATACTATTGATGATACATAAATTACTATTGCAACTAAGAATACTGCAAATGCAGAGCTTTCAAAACCTACTCCTAAACCGGATAATATGTTTGTTGCATGTCCTCCTTCTGAAGCTTTTGCAGTTTCTTGGACAGGTCTGTGATTATCACCAGTAAAGTATTCAGTTAACCGGTTTGTTGCAACAGCTAAAGCAATTCCTGAGAATGTGGCAATGAATACTCTCCAGAACATGTCGTCCATGAAGTTCCAGTTACCGATATATCCCCATGCCAATATGAAGAATCCAAAGATGGAGATTGAAGCGGAGGTAAGATATCCTCTTTCAATTGCTCTCATTGCACTTTCTTCAGTACCGGGTTTAATTCGTACCATGTATGTTCCAATTATTGAGGCTACTACACCAATAGACCTGACTAGTAATGGGTAAATTACCCACGTAAATTGACCAGTTAGATGATAGAGCGATAAACCTAAGATCATTGATGCAACAATAGTGACTTCGTAGGATTCAAAGATGTCTGCTGCCATACCGGCACAATCACCTACATTGTCTCCTACTTGATCTGCTATTACTGCTGCGTTTCTTGGATCATCTTCTTCTAATCCTTCTTCTAGTTTTCCTACTAGGTCAGCTCCTACATCTGCAGCTTTTGTGAATATTCCTCCTCCTACTCTCATGAATAGTGCTATTAATGTTCCTCCAAAACCAAACCCTAATAGTACATCTGGTGCATGTTCTCCATAAATTACGAATATTATTGCTCCTCCGAACAATCCTAATCCATCACATAGCATTCCTGTTACTGTTCCTGCTCTGTAGGCTATTTTAACTGCTTCTCCGAAATCTACTCTTGCAGCTGCTGCTACTCTTGAGTTTGCCTGTATTGCCATCCTCATGCCTAGGAATCCTGTTAAGTATGAGAATATTCCTCCCATTAAGAAGGCTATTCCTCGACCTAATACTATGTCCATATCATATCCTGAAGCCCATGCCATACCTGTCAATGCAAAGAATAATACGAACACCATCCATGCAATTATCTTGAACTGTCTTTTTAAGTAAGCATTTGCTCCTTCCTCAATCCATGAGGCTACTTCTATCATTTCAGCTGTTCCTCTTTCATGCGCACTTACCTGTCTTTTTAGGAAGTATGCATAAACTAGCCCAGCTAAAGCGATCAAAAATACTACAAATAAAGCTACTGCCTCAAATCCATTTGTGTCTTTGAATGCAGTAAAGATATTTTCAAAACTTTCTTGAAAACTCATATGTTTTACCTTTCTTGTTGATGTATCGTGTCAAACAAGTTTTATCTTAAGTTTTATGAAAGAAAAAAAAGCCCTTTTTCCTCTTTTTTTCATTCTTTTTTTTCCTCTTTCTCCTCATATTCCCTTTCTTTTTTCTTCTATGTTATCTTTTTCCCTTTTTTTCTCTCTTTTATCCCCTTTTGATACTTTCTCTCTTTTTCCCTCTCCTTTTGACTATCTTTTTTTAAAAAAATTCCAACACTTAGAACTACGTGTCTTGTAACTATTGGATTTAATGAATATTACTTATTTTGAGAAACTAGTAGACTATACCATTTTTGGCTAGTGTTAATTGTATTGCTAGTCCAACTACAATAGAGGTTAGAATGATCCCTATGATGGTATTTTTTCTTGTTTTTTCTCTTGATACTTCATTATAAAACACAAACCAAATTATTGCTCCTATTGCGGCAATTGTAAAGACCATTGTGAAAAACGATAACCATCCGCCAGCTAGTATTCCTCTGTATGTACTCATTTTTAGTCAACCTTTTGCTCATTCTTGTCTTTTTAAACTGATCGAAGCTTGACTTTGTTCCCTTTTTCATTTTTTCTTATTTCTTGCTATGTGTTTACTGATTACTTTTTTGAATACTTTTAATGCTTCTTCTCTTTCTTCCAATCCCTTTATCGTTACTGTCCCTCCTTTAACTATGCTCACCTCTATCTTTGGCTCTTCTGAATAGAATACTGTTACTGCTGCTGTTCCAAATGCGCTTATTTTCTTGTATTTTTTTCTTAGTTTTTCAATTACTTTTCCAAAATTCCAATCTGGACTTTCTTTTGCGCTTACTACGAACGTTGCTCTTCCACATAATTCTGTTATGTTGTATTCTTCTTCATTTATGCTCATTTTCCTCACTTCTTCATTTCCAGATTTCATCAAGTATCCAGATTCTCCTTTTCCTCCGTGGCATACTTCACAATCTTTTCTTGGAGCTATTTGTAATTTATCAAATCTAAGTTCCTTTAAATCCACAAAAAGCAAGTTATTTTTTAGGCGGGTTTCTTGTCCTTGTAACAATCTCACCGTTTCTGCTACTTCTACTGACGCTATTATTCCTAAAATACTTGGGTGAACTCCTGCTGATTCACATTTTGGTAATTCCTCATCATCTACTCCCTCAAATAAACATTCAAGACAGGGAGTTCCTTCTTCAAAGGTGAATGTTGTTGCATTTGCTGTCCACCCTACTGCTCCTGCAAAGACATAAGGTATTCCTTGCCCATATGCTTCCTCATTTACAATCATCCTTGTTTTAAAACTGTCCAGTCCATCTACTATAACATCCATCCCTTCTATTATTTCAGGAATTGTTGATCTGGTTATATTTTTGCTAATGGCTTCTACCTTTATCCTTGGGTTGATTTCTAGTAGCCTTTTTTCTGCCACTTCTACTTTTGCATGTCCTTCCTCTTCTTCGCGATACAGATACTGTCTTGCTAAATTAGTCAGTGATACAGTATCTCTATCAACTATTCTTATTGTACCTACACCTATCGCAGCTAGTTGTGTTGCGATCACCGTGCCCAATCCCCCTACTCCCATAATAACAACTTTGGATTTAGCTATTTTCTCTTGTCCTTCTTTTCCCCAGTCTTCTAATGGTAAATGTCGAGCATATCTTTCCCAGTATTTCTCATCCATTTTTTTCACCATTATTTTTCTTCTCTCTTTTCCCTAGAATTAATTGATCTTCTTTAACTCTTTATTAACGACGTTCTAGGTTAATAGTCTATTTCTTGCCCATCAATTGGTATAATAAAGTTCGCTATCTTCTCATCTTTGAAATAATCAATAACATCTCCACCTAAGTGTGTCAAAACTATTTTTTCTGCCTTTAGTTCTTTGTCCTTTATTTCGTTATAATTGATATGTCCTTTGATTTTTTGTTCTAATGAACTACATTCAATTACAGCAATTGATACTTCATTAATCAACTTCTCTAATCCATCATTCCATTCTGTATCTCCTGAGAAAATAATCGTTTTTCCACCTCTCATTATCTCAAAAGATAGAGATTCCGAGGTGTGTACTGCTTGAATGGCTCTAATAGTAAAACCATTAACAGTTATCTCTTCACTTGGTCTTATTTCTTCAAAAACCATTATTTCCGGTATTTCTTCTGATGCACCCCCTGGAAACATAGATTTGAATAATTGTACAAATCTTCCCTTCAGCCCTTCCGGACCTATTATTTTCAATTTTTTTGTTCTTACAGTTTGGAATTTATATTCTAATGCTAAAAATGGCAATCCTGCGAAATGATCTCCATGAAAATGGCTCATTATTACAAAATCTAACTCTTTCAAATCCAGATTTTTATTTTTAACCTCTTTTAGTATTCCGGGTCCACAGTCAAACAAAAACTGTGCTTCTTCATGTTTTACCCAGATAATTGAGTTTTGTCTTCCTCTATCATTAAATGCATTTCCCGTTCCCAGCATTATTAGTGAACCTTTTTCTTGGTCTAGTTTTCTTTCACGGACTTCCAGTTTACTTCTTGTTTTGTTTATCTCTTGAAGTTTTTTTTTTCCTCACTCTTTATCTGAGGTTTTTCTTGTTTTTCTTCTTCTTCTATTTTTGTTTCATTAATTTCTATGGCTTCTACTTGTCCTAAAGCTTCGACTTTTTCAGTCATTTTCATCAACCTCTGGTTCGCTTTCAGTTGCTTTTTCTTCCTTTTTTTCCGTTTCTTCTACTAGATCTTCAGTTTCTTCTAGTCTTTTCTCTTCCATTGACTCTAGTTTTTCTGGAATTACATGATCCGGTTCAGGATAAACTTTTACTTCTTCTGTTTCTTCTTCAATAGTTTCTATTGTTGTTTCTTCTTTCAAAGGAATTAATTCATCTTGATCATTAACTTCTAGTTCTGTTACATCCTCTTGCCCAGGTTGAACAATTGTTTCTTCAGTAATAGGTTCTGAAATTGAATCTATAACAGACTCTGTAACGGGCTCAGTAATAGGTTCAATAACTGGCTCTACATCGGGTTCATTAATTTGTTGTTCTTCTTCCTTCTCAAATAGAGCATAAACCTCTGTTAGCTCACTTTCGCTTACTGGTCTTGTTCTTGGAACAATTTTCGTTTCTATTAATGATCTCAATAAGTCGATTAGAGCTTTTTCTGCAGCATTTTGGTAAACTGTTGTTCCGTCTACTTTTCTTTTGGGTTGCAACTCTTTGAGTATGCTTCCCAGATACCACGATAACCTTGATTTGTAATATTGCTCCATTCTTTCTATATCCACTCTTTTAAGCGTGAAATGTTCCACAAAAAGTATCCACATATTCTTTTCATTTATGAATGGCTCCATTACTCCTAGTGAAAAGGTTTCAATTACTTCTCTCGCATGGTCCCCTAAGGTTATGATCCACTCGGTTGTATCAGGCGTATCTACTATTAATTCTTGTAAAATTGATAATTGAAGTTGTATTTTTTGACTGTAACTAAGTTCCTCGATTTCCACTAGTTCTTTGGTATCTTTTTCTTCTCTTTTTCTAGCGTAAGATTCTACTATCTGTTCTTTTACGGATAATTTGGCTCCTTTTTGGTGTTTTCTTTTTTGTGCAACTATTTTTTCCCATAAAATGTTTGAACTTCGAGGAATTATTTCCACTAGTAATTGAGCAAGTAATTCTGTTGGAAGCTCACTTACTGATGATTCTAACATGGGCATTACTCTTTCTAGTTCGAATTTCGCTTTTTCTGCCCAATTTGACTTTTGTATTTTTTCTAAGATTGATTTTACTAGCAGTATTTTTTCTCGATAATAGATTAATGCTTCATTAACGATTTTTGAACCATCGCTTATTGACGTTTTATTAATTGATGCTGCAAATTTTTCACTAAACTCTATCTCATCAGTGTTTTTATGATCTCTAAGCCATTTTTTCATCATCGGTAAAATCAAATTGTCTTTGATATATGTATGTTCGATCATATATAGAATTGCAGTGTCTTCTGAAGATCTGGCATTCCACAAACCTTCTTCTATTTCTGCTAGTTTTAACATGATATACTGGTGCGCTTGAATTATCTCATACCTGAAAAAAGCAATCCATTTTGCCTCATCAATAACAAATTGTATCCTAAAAGTAGGTATTGGGGGGATTGACGTATCTGATTGCTCAATTCTATCTATCTCTATGCTTAAATCTTCCCAAGCAAGGTCATAATCAATATCATAATGATTAGTAAGAAGGGCAATAATATGAGCATATTCTTCAACTTCAATGAATAGAGTGTCTTTTATTTCCTGAACTTGTCCCTCTGTTGTTTTATCCCATAAATTGGTAACTGAGGTGTTCAAGGATGAAATAATTGACGTCAGTTTAGCCCCGAACTGCTCCGCAGTGATATTTCTATAAGCACTCATTGTTATCACAAAAAAGGCACTTGCCCACTATACATCTTTAATTGGTTCTTTCTTTAATAAGCATTTTCGCGAGTAGTTTTTTTACTAATTAGTAAAGACGCATTCAGTTTTGATTAATTTGACGCAAGATGGTTTTTTTATTTGTCTTTGATATCCAAGAGCTCCTTACAAATTAAGCGGTTAGCTTTGTTTTTCATAATTCTTATACTTTAAATGAATGAAATAAACAACGCTTAGTTGAATTATCGCGGCTATTATCACCAATGTTTCTTTATATAAGTAACTTTTAGTTGATTCTTCCAAAGCCAAAACTAACATCATTAATGATAGATGCAGTAACATCCCAAAAAAAGGGTATTGAGTACTGTACGAACCATGTGATGCGACATAGGTATAACTCATATGAGCTAAAATGAATGAGAAATAAACGACTAATCCATAAATTACCTTCTCTTCAGTTAAATCATTCAAAGTATAAAGACCTAATTCATCACCTAAATACACCATAATTATTCCAAAAAATGGAACACTTCCCCAAATAAAACCTAGGCCTAGATGGAATCTTTTTTCAACGGTTTCTTCTTGTGTTCCTCTTATAGCTTGATATCTAAATGTTTCATGTACAGACGCAGCTATAATCGTTATCAAGATCATCATATGATCAAGAGGGTTGACACTAAACCAATTATCATTTAGTATATCAGGCAAACTAATCAAGATTAACCAATTAAAGAGCTGGGCAATTACTGAAAAGATTACACCATAGATTAAATATTGCTTAATATCTACTGACTTTTTAAGAATTAAAAGCACCAAACCAAAGATGATTGCAAAAATAACCAATGTAATTGTTATTAGTAGAAGATTGACCATAATCAAATACTTAATCGGTTCGTATTTAATTGTTTCTTGCTAACAAAGCATTAAAGAGAAAATTTCCTCTCTAAAAATCTGAAATTAGCTGTTTTCTTCTCTTATAATAAATTTCTTGTCAAGAATAGAACATCTTTTTTAACGATTATATCTTTCCTTCCTATGCATAATTCCAATGGGATTTTTTCACATGACCATTCGAATTCTAATTCGACTGAAGGTTCATTAGATAAAATGTCCATGAATGTTGCTCAGCTTGCTAGTTTAACATTATTTTATGAAACTACAAGCACAATCCCTCAAAGATCATTTCCTGTTTCACTTCTTAGTCACCATTTAGGTAATTCAATTGCATTAACTGAAGTGATGTATGAAGGGGCAAAAAGAGGGGCAATGGTTTATTTAGATACTCTATGGTTTGATGAATGTGAACTTGGTTTACTCATTAACTCTGTAACCAATGGAACCAAATGGAACTCTCAATCAACTTTTGCTGATATTATCAATGCAATCTTACTAACACCTATTGCCGCGTCAGCAGGATTCCACTATGCAGAAGCTAATTTTTCAGTTGATACTCCCCTTAATCTCAATGATATAAGGCAAACTGCACATCACTTTGTTCAAAATAGTTCCCCGGATGATATATTAGCCATATTAAGATCATTAAAGGGTAGTAATAGTGTTTTGCCAGAAGCAAATAAGCACTTTTTCGAGTCAGATTTTGAGGAAGAAATTTTAGATAAAGGATGGAACATCTATGATGTATTTCTTCAATGTGCTAATCAAAACACTATTTGCAAAGAATTAACTCAGTCATTCCCAATTAGTAATAGAGTTGGTTACAATGCCTTCACTGATACTTACGAGGAATCAAAAGATCTTCAACTTGCAATCATGCAGACTTTTCTATCAATTTTAGCTGAGAAGACTGATACTTCACTTATTTATTCCCAAAGTGAAGAAGTTGCCAAAGGTATTTCTAGAGAAGCTCTAAATATTTTGGCGTCAGGAGGGGCACTTAGTGCGGCGGGTCAAATTGGTATTTCTCGTCTTGAAAAACGACTAAATAACAATGGAGAACCCATTATTCCATCTACTTCAAGAGCAATTACTGCTTTATCTACTTTTATGGGACTATTAACGGGAGTTAACCTAAACGGAAAAAGGTAGTATAAAATTGACTTTTGAAAATTCCATACATGTTTCTGCAGGTACAGCTGCAAGTCTCAAGCTTATGGAGCTTAAGACTGACGTAGAAGTAACTACTGCTTATCTATTACTCGATGTCCCGTGTTATGGTAACTGTGCTTTTTGTTCTCAAGCTATTGATCACCAGAAAAAAGATTTCCTTTCTAGAATTATCTGGCCATTATTCGATCTTGACGAGGTAATTTCTGCACTTGCCAAAAATCTTTCTCAATCCTCAATCAAAAGAATCTGCATTCAAGCTCAAATTAATCATGATACACCTGAAAAAGTTATTACTCTTGTTGAAGCTTTACGATCAGTTACCACTCTTCCTATCTCTTTATCTTGGAGACCTAAAAACGTTGAAGAAGTAGATCGCTTGTTTGAAATAGGCGTTTCAAGATTAGGTATTGCAGTTGATTTGGCAACCCCTGAATTATTTGACGAAATTAAAGGTACCGCAAGAGGAATTAACATTAATTATGAATCAGTCGTTTCTATGATCAAACAAGTCAAAAACCGTCATGGCTCTAGTAAGATTACAACTCATCTTATTGTTGGTCTTGGAGAAACACAACAAGAGGCAGTTTCTTTTCTTCAAGAAATGTACGCTAACTCTATCAAAGTTGCACTTTTTGCTTTCACCCCCCTCAAAGGAACAGCTCTTTATGAGTTTCCTCGTCCCGATATCATAACTTACCGTTTAATTCAATTAACTAATTTTCTACTTAAAAGTAATCCAGATCTTGAGATATTATTTTCTGATGAGCTAAAGATAACTAAGATAATTATCCTTTCAAAATTCAAAGAAAGTATTCAAAAAGGTAAGCCTTTCATGACTTCTGGGTGCCCTAGTTGTAATAGGCCATACTATAATGAAAAACCTAATGATGAAGAGCTTTACAATTACCCAAGACCTCTTCTCACAAAGGAAAGCGAAAACATCTTTAAACAGATTGAATCGTTTATTTCATGGAAAGACTGATTTTTTCAAATTAGTAATCAATTTTTTTTCTATTATTGTCATCCAATAGCAATAATCTTTTTTGCATAAGCGTTTTCGTTCATATATGACGGATACTACTTCCTTCAAAGGTTCAAAAAATGATATTCGAGTCATCCCACTTAGCTGGAATTCTGCATTTTTCAATATGGCAATTGATGAAATCCTCTTGGATCGAGTCCAGAAAGGATTAAGCCCTCCAACTCTCAGGTTTTATGGTTGGGAACCGTCCGCAGTTACTCTTGGTCGTCTCCAAGATTACGACGGAACATGTGACGAACAAGCACTTCAAAAATACGGTTTTGATGTTACTAGGCGCATTACTGGAGGAGGATCTGTTTTTCATGATGAAGATAATGAGTTAACTTATTCACTTATAACTCACAAAGATCACCCAGATATACCCTCGGATCAACTTGAGTGTTTTCGAAATGTTTGTACTGGGTTAATCAAAGGGTTAAGTCAGTTTGGAATTGAGGCTCATTTTGCTCCAATTAATGATATTCAAGTAGTTGATAAAAAAATTTCAGGAAATGCTCAAATACGTAGAAAACATGGTGTTCTCATTCATGGAACAATCTTAGCAGGAGTAAATCCAGAATTAATGTTTGATGTTCTTAGAGTCGATGGGGCAAAACTGGAAAGAAAAGGAATAAGTAATGCCTCAGAAAGAGTAACAAGTATGGAAAGACTTCTTGGAAATAAAGTAGACTTTGAAGAACTTAGCAAAGCACTTTATGAAGGACTTTCAGACCAATTCACTCAGAAATTATATTACGGAGAATTCAGTTCTGAAGAAATAGAGTTAGCTAATAAACTTCAAAAAGACAAATATCAAAAACCGGAATGGGTAATTGAAAAAGCATTAGGAATTTAAGTACGGAGGTATTCACATATCTGAAAAAAGTCAACCAAAAAGAATTGGGTTCAGTTTTCCAGGGTTAGCTCCTGTAAGTGAAAAAAAATCTAAACTTCTCTTCCCAGGCATTAGTGTTACTGGAAACAAATGTTACCTTCTTTGCAAGCATTGCAATGGTTCGTTGTTAGAAGGCCTTTTAGAAGTTAATGAACCGAATGATCTATGGGAAATAGCTGTTAAAATTCATAAAGATGAAGGTGACGGTTTTCTCTTGACAGGTGGATGTGATACTCGAGGAGTAGTTCATTTCTCGAAGTATTTTGATGTGCTGAATAAAATCAAGAAAGAACTTGATCTCGAAATAGTTGTTCATACTGGATTATTGAATAGAAGTGATGCAGAAGCATTTAAGGAAATAGGAATTAAAGCTGTTTTAGTTGACATCATTGGCTCAAATAGAGCAATTCAGGACGTTTACAATCTTCCAAATCACACAATCTCAGATTATGATAATCTCTTAGCTTTGCTTGATGAATTAGATCTTCCAGTTGTTCCTCATGTTCTTGCAGGTTTAGAATATGGTAAAATTAACGGTGAATACACCGCAATTGATATGATAACCAAACATAACCATCTTGGCATTATTATTATTGTTTTTATGCCTATTCAAGGTACACCATTCCAAGAGGTAGATTCTCCACCAGTAGATGAAGTAATTAAGATTATAAATTATGCAAAGCAAAAAACTTCAAAGCCAATTATTTTAGGTTGTGCTCGACCTAGAGGGAAGTACAGAATGGAATTGGATCAAAAATCAGTTATTGCAGGTATTGATGCTATAGCTCGTCCATCTATTACAGCCTATTCTGAGGCAGAGAAAAGAGAGCTCGAAATTCACGCTTCTTCGACATGCTGTGCCCAGTTCACTTGGAAATTTGCGGTAGAAACGACTGAAAAGAGGTAATATAATGGTGGATGAAAATAATTTAATTGAATACGCACTTAAACAAGGTGCAGATTATATAGAAATTTTTCATTCTCAATCACACAAAATTAGGAAATCAATCTCTAAGGACGAAAAATGCTCTGATTTGGCATATCAATCAGGATGGAGAATTACAATCTATAATCAAGGCGGAGTAAGTAATTTTTTCAGTTCTGACCCTCAAAGTCTGAAAAAGGAAATTGACAAATACACCGAAAGAGCTTCTAAATTGCCAATCAAGTATTATGATGAACTGATTAAACGACTAGCTAATAATACAGAAGAGCTGATATTCAAGCCAAAAAAACCCTTCTTGGATATTTCAGACGAAGAGATTGATAATAAATTAACTGATTTCTTCCAGATTATCCAACAAGAAGGGCATAATTGGGAACTTGAAATTGCAATAGAATCAACCCACTTCAAAGAAAGTTATTTCAATAGCCTTGGTTCAAAATTAATATTTGAGTATCCACAATCCTTTCTTCAAGTGCAAGCTTTCCCTGATATTAGCGATTTTAGTAGACCATACGAAAAAGTAGCTGGAGGTAGACAAGGGCTAGATCTGTTACTTGATTATCCTGAGGAATTTTTTTCAGATATTAGATCAGACTTACTAGAAATTCAGAAAGCTTCTCTTTTGAAGCCGGACAAATATGATTGCGTTCTCTCCCCTACCTCTGCATGGTTATTTGTTCATGAATCAGTAGGTCATAGTGCAGAAGCAGATGTTGTTTTAAACGGAGATTCGTTTCTAGCTGGTTATATTGGTCAGAAAATAGCTGATACTCATGTCTCCATTATTGATGACCCCACATTTGACAAAACTGGTATGAAATACTATGATCATGAAGGAACAAAAGGTAGAGAAGTAAGGATAATAGACCATGGTATTCACAATGAATTAATGCATAATCGACGAACAGCTTCATTGTTAAGAGAAAAGCCTTCAGGTAACGCTTATTCAGATAATATTTACAATTCTGCACTTGTTCGAATGAGAAGTATCTTCGTAGAACCGGGTGATTTTGCAAAAGAAGAAATTCTGGAGGAAACGCAAAACGGTATTTACATAGGTAGTTCTATTGGTGGAGCAGTTAATTCTAGAACGGGGATGTTCAATATTCAAGTACAATATGCTCGAGAGATTAAAGATGGAGAACTTGGTACTTGGTATAAAGCCTCAAATATTAATGGATCAACTTTAATTACATTACAGAAAATAGGAGCTATTGGAAAAGAACTAATGCAACAACCAGCTCCTTGCTCAAAAGATAAACAAAACATGATATTGGCAGCTATATCACCTCATGTGCAAGTAAATGATTTACAGGTGGGATTGAATGGATGAGATAGACAAACTTGAACAACTTATTGATCTTGCAGAGAAATTACTCTCTCAAGCAGAAAAAATCGATGCAGTAAAAAGTGCAGAAGTTTTTGTTCAGAGTAAATCAGTTAAGTCAATAAAGGCTCAATTTAACAATATTGAACCCTGTAATTCTTTCTTCATTGAAGGAGCAGCGATTAGACTCTATGGGAGTAATGGAATCAGTAATAAATTTTCATTTTCACTTAATACTGCCTCAGAAGTTATTTCTCGTTTGAAGTATAACAAAAATGAAGCGTCCCTACCTGCTGGTAAAAACTTTCCACAGTTACAAAGAAAGAAAAAAAATGAAATGGATTATGCAGATGATAGGATCACAGAAGCTGAAGAAGATGAGTATATCAAAATCATTAAAGATATGATTGATATCCACACTGCCAGTTATATGAGTATCGCGTCTGCAAATTTAACCGGAATAACTGAAAAAAGAGTTATTCTAAATACTGGTAGCGACCCCATCTCTGAAACATCAACTTGGGTGGAAGGAAAATTTCGGGTTGATCTACAAGCAACATACAATCTTATTTCAGTTCAGAGGGAATTTATCTCGAGAACATGGGAGTTTCCAATATCTGAAATTAAAAGTGAGGTTGTAGCTAGGGCAATGGTTCATTCTTCGAGAACTCGTTCTTTGCGAACCAGAGATTTTCGACTTCCTTTAATTTTCAGTCCAACTGCCTTTTCCGATATTTTTGCAGCATTTTTAAGATCAAACACATTCTTATCTGACAATTATCAAACAAGACCTTTCTCAATTAAAGAACCATTAAATATTTCAGATGACCCCACACTAAATAATGGCAAAAATTCCTTTGTTTATGATGATGAAGGAACCTATACTCAAAAAACAGACATTATAGTAGATGGTGAACTTATCAGCCCTCTTTCAAGAATAGGTGTGAATGATTCTGATAGGTTAACAGGAAATGGTTTTAGAGTTACCCTCGAAAACCCTCAACAAAGGCTCTATCACCACAATATAGCTATTCATCCTTCTAATATTGTAGTTGATTCCTCCAACAAATTGGACAGCATCTTCAGTGTTTCTAATGCCATTTTTGTAAAACGACTTTTTGGTATACCATACATTAACCACGTTACTGGTGACTTCATTCTCACAGCTGGAGAAGGAAGAGAGGTCAGAAATAGTGAAATGACTTCATATATTGCTCCATTCCAAATCAAAGGAAATCTCTTTTCACTATTCAATAATGAATTTGATCTTGGAGGAGATGCGGAGCAAAATTATTCAAAACATGAGAGTGTAAATGTTATTTCTCCGGCCTTTATTACTTACGATTGTCAAATAACTCATCAAAGAATTAACTAACTTGTTCATCAAGCTACTTGAGATTGTTTTGGAAGAAATAATACTTACTATTCTCAAGCTGCACTATAAACTATACTTTCAACTCCAGCATTATAAGAATATAATATCTGACATTGTGTAAAAACACTTGAAAGCGCACCTGTTATTGGTGGTGAATTGACACCCATAACAAGGGATATTTCTACTATTGGACTAATTGCATCAGTATAACTTACTTGGACAACACTTACATTTACTCCACCAACCATACCATGCCCTATTGTAACATAGTACGCTCTTTTGTAAAATGTTAATGGTAGATCAAAAGTGATAGAGTATGTGAAAGATTCTGCTCCTTGCTCTCTCCGTTCTTGTCCTTCGAAGTATACGTTTTGCGTCAACCGCGCTACTTCTTCCCCTACAGATTCCAAAAGGCTTTCTTCTGCAATATCATTGGTCTCTTCTGTAAAGTCAGCGAACATGAAGGTCATTGCTGAAATAGCTACAACTCCTACTGTTAAAATGCTCATATACATTAATATCTCGCTTGCCATGTTTTAACCACCTTTTCTATTCATCAATTGTTACTATTATATTAAAAGTCATAAAAGTGAGTTCTACTGCATAATTGAACGGTGTTGGAGGACCATCAAAAATATAGGCCAATTCATCAAAAGGAAGAGCTCCTGTGATATCTGTTTCTGCTTCTAATGTTATATTATCTGTGTCTGGTATATTTTCCCAAAGGTATGTTTCTTCATCGATTGACTCATAATATAAATTAAGATCTATCTTTCTTTTGCTTGTATCAAATGATGTCGTAAAATCCATATTGATATGAGAAACAATGATATGATGCACTAAAGTGGCATTACTTCCTGTTGAATAAGCGTTAATATACCATCTATAACCAAGAGAAACGGTGTATTTCGATTGTATGCCTCTAGATTGATTAAGTATTTCCAAAGGTAAAGCGGGTTGAGAAACGGAATTAGAACTATCGAGGCAGAAGTAATCTTGTTCATTTGTCCCGGTCAAATAAAAATGAGACGATTTTGCCATGATATTTTGATCGGTATCAAGTTCTATAACTAGTCTTGGAAATGGATAAGAAAAAGGCATTAACGGGGAATTGCTCTGTCTAAGAGTAAAACCGGTTAAAGAAAAACTATCTGAAACGAGATTTGCTGAAGATAAACTTAATGTGATGCTTCCTTTCGTACCTACTGGACTAACTAATAGTTGTCTAATTTGTTGATTGGTTGTTGTCAGACTGATAGAGGCTAGACCTAAATCTCTTTCTTCATTAAATCTAATGATTTGTGGAATCACATAAGTTAATGAAAGTGTGATTGAAGAAATAAATATTCCAGTTACAAATAAAGTTGCCAAAATAGGAGATACAGCTCGTTTATTCTTCTTCCAGCGTCTGATGAACTTCACAGAGTGATATTGACTTACTGATTTAAAAGCATTCTCTAGGATGAAGAAGGTATTTGATCACTTCTTTGAAGCACATCAATTAAGGTTTGAAATAAGTGATGCAATGTTTCTTGACCAATAGTTAATCCGGTTCCTGGTCTGTGCACAAGTTCATTTCTTCTCATTCGTATTTCGTTAAAGAGTGAATATTCATCATCAGAAAGGATGGACTTTTCTCTCATGGCAGATATCAAACTTGGAAATTGTAATTCATCAACATTTTGAATGTTTTTAGAAGCAAGGGAGCGCAATAAATGTTCTGATGTTCTATAAAAAAGAAGGAAGACTAATGTTTTATCCTCATTTGAAACCTCAGACCATTTCATAAGTCGATTTCTTACATATTCCAAATCTAACCTTACTCCTCTTAGTTCCTCTTCATTTGTTGAATAAGGTGAAATGATATCGTGAAGATCAAGACCCAAGAAAACTCTTTCTATTCCTTTCAATTGATCATCTGACAGGCTAGTATCTTTTAAGATTGCTCGATACTCATCCCAAAAATCTGCTCTGGCAATTTCTTTTCGGGATAAATACTCCATTTCATCTTTTATTAGGGGAGATAGTATAATCGAGATGTTATGCCAGATAAGATTGCTTGCTTTTTTATATCGATTTCTTGGGAACATTGTTTCAATAAAACTTTCTTGTCTTGATATTGCTTGTATTGTTCGCAAACGTGTTTCACGTGCTTCAGTATCGACTTCAAATAGAACTGGAATTATCTGAGGGAAAAGGAAACAAATTTGTCTACTTGAATGTCTAAATATCACAAAAGAAATGAACGACAAAGATAGAAAAAGAGAAAGAAAAACGGTTACATTCACCATATTAGTTATCTGGTCTATTGTTAGGAAGTCAAGATTAATTGAATTATAGTGTAGATACATTAATCCTCCAATATTAATTATGTTTAAGATGAAAGATACACCCGAAAATAGAAAAATTGATTCATAATAAGTAATCAATGATTCTGCCCTATTATTATAGGTTCTAGTGAAGTAGCTTTCAACATATTGTTTTCTTGACTTTTCCAATGTTTTGGGAACTAACTTTTTTTCAACTAAACCTAATACAGATTTTTCTTCGTCAACTGATAGTTCTTCAGTCATTGTTCTTAATTCAAGCCTTGGAACTTTTTGAATGGTTGATTCTGAAATATCTTTTTTAACGCCCAAAAAAACAGTTTCCAGATTTTCAAGTAGGTTTGAACTAAGATAGGTTCGAACTCTTGAACCGTAAAATATCAAGTATGGAGAGCTTATATACAAAAATAAACATGGAAAAAC
The DNA here is from genome assembly GCA_030638685.1 of Candidatus Heimdallarchaeota archaeon. Classification (GTDB taxonomy): domain Archaea; phylum Asgardarchaeota; class Heimdallarchaeia; order Heimdallarchaeales; family DAOWED01; genus DAOWED01. The sequence goes on from DAOWED010000087.1 coordinate 18,946, forward strand.
AAAAAAGATTAATGGTAGAAAGATTGTGAAATCTAATGTTCCAGACTTGAGCATGTTGTATAATGCAAAAATTAAAAATTCCAAGAAAAAGGGAAGAAAAAGTCCTAAAAATAACCTGTTATTTGCAAAAACGGCTATCCATCCTGAATTTTTCTGGGCATCCATTTCATTTCTACTCGTCACAAATAATTATGGGAAACCAGCTTATATATACTAATTTCTTTTAGATAATTTGATTTTTGAGTGGCTTTTCGTAGAAAAAAAAGCCAATATTAGCTTTAAAGAAGATCAGGAGAGGATAGAAAATGAGCTCTTAGCTCTCTCGTCGAGGTGCTCGTAGGTCGGTGCTTCTGCATCGACGGCATTTATTTGCTCGAATTGAATTACGAGCATAACAATTTCGACAGATTTTTCTATTGGAAAGATGTTCTCTTGCTAATTCTCTAAGTTCGGGGTCTGCAACTGGAGACATTTATTTCACCATTTATTTTACTTTGATTAATATAAGCTTTGAAGATTCACTTCACTTAACATTGCTTAGCTTAATTCAATCATAGACAGTCTAAACCTTATTTAAAATAATCGTTTTCCGTTCTGCTTAAATTTGATAACTTAAGTTTTAGTTGAATCTTTTCAGTTTTAGCTTTTTTTAGATGATAATAAAAGTAGTTATTGGGATAATATGAAGAAAATAAGATGTTTATCACTTAGACATAAGATTTGTCAAAAGTAGCTTTCATTATATGGTTTTCGTTCACTTTTACGTCACTCCGTCTTTCTTTCCTTAAATAGAAGATAAATCATATATTATATTGGTGTAACATATGATTTCAGATGAATCTTTAGCTTTTAAAGCATCTCTTTATTTATCAGATCCCCTTAAGCGAGAAATGGTTGCTTCGAATTTAACAGATCTGGACATTCACTTTCATGTAATTGATACTATAGTCAACCTTCAAGATGAACTAGAAAAGAAAGCAAAACTTCTGACTGAGTCAATTCCACACACGCATTTAATCTCATGGAGAATACTTGAACTCTCGTTTAAGTCAATTATTTCTCCTGAAGAGGCCAATTCTTTACTTCAATTAGTTTTTTCGTAGTAGAATTAGCCTTTATATCACTTCAAAATTTTATAAAACTATTAACATTGTAAAAAAGAGATTCCCCCGTTCTATGTTACTTTTATTACATATTATCTGCTACGTATTGTATTACTCCTTGCATAATATAATACACGACAAAAACAAAGAAAGTAAACCAAATCGAGTGGGGCCATGTTCGATCTTCTTTTCTTGTTCCACCTTTGTAAGGTCTATTAAGCATGAATTTTACTCCATATACCCCTACAATAAATCCTAATATCGGAACCGCTTGCGTAAAATTCACCGCATCTCCAACCATGTTGTCCAATTCAGAAGCTATACCTTCTATTGTTGCGGCTACCAAAGATAGAATTAATGCAACTATTACTACTGATATAAGATATGCACCTGTAATATTAATCGAGAAGGTAAGTGCAATCCAGTCTGTTATAATAATAGCAAGCATAACTATTGCTAGTAGAATCAAGAAACTGATTATATCGTCTGTGCTAAATGCTAATGCCATAGAGGGATAATGAAGTGATTTTCTTTAAAGTTTATGGTGAGAAGTTAGGCTGAAAAATGCAGAATAACAGCTAGTTTAAAGAGTCCAATGCTTCTTTAACATAAGTTTGTACTCTTTGATATAATTCATCTCGTTTAGATGGAGTAGTACTTTCCACTCTAATTGATAAAGCAGGTTCAGTACTTGATGAGCGTATTAGAAACCATCCATCTTCTAATTCAACCCTTAACCCATCCACATCTATCACTTCCCACTCTGGTTTTATTATGGATTCACCAATATATGTTATTACTTTGTCTTTTAGATGATCTTCACATGGTATTCTCAACTCATCTGAGGCATAATAGGTTGGAAAAGTAGAAATTACTTCTGAAAGAAATCTTTTTTCTTGACTTAGATAAGCCATCATCTTCATTGCTGCAAAAAGGGCATCATCGAAACCATAGTTTTCTTCTTCAAAGTAATAGTGAGCACTTAGTTCTCCCGCAAAAATGGCCTTTTCTTCTATCAAAGTTTTATGAACCCATGAATGACCCACTCTTGTGATTATAGGAATACCATTTAATTCTCGAATAAATTCAAACGTCGCTCTTGAGGTTTTGCAATCAAGAAGAAGTTTACTTTGGGGTTTTTTAAGTAATAATTCTTTTGCAAAAAGCATCATCACTTGATCGGGTGAAATTACTTCTCCCATCTCATCAATAAAGCCGACTCTATCCCCATCTCCATCAAAAGCAATGCCTAAATCAGCTTTTTTAGCCAATAATAACTCCTTTAGCTCAACCAAAGTTTCTTCTTTGGATGGATTTGGAACGAAAGAAGGAAAAGTTCCATCCGGTTCTAATCTTAACCCATATACTTCATGACCTTGTTGTTTTAGAAAACCAACAAAATCACCACAAGCACCATTTCCAACCTCTATGACTACTTTCATTTTCCTTGAGATTGGGACTTTTTTAGCTAACTCTTCATAGTATAAATCATGATATTGCTTAGTAAGTTTTTGCTGCCCTAGTCGCTCTACTGGTACTTCATTAAAGTCTTTTCTCCTTAATGAATCTAATAGCTTACTAAAACAATTATCAAAATAGAAAGCTACACCCTTATTATCAGTGATTTTTAGACCGTTCTGGTCTGCAGGATTATGACTAGCAGTTATCATCAAAGAACCATCAATTTCTTCATCAATAGCTGAAGCATAATACGCAATTGGGCTTGGAGTTAATCCACCCATCACAATATTTACCCCCGTTGCTAGGATTCCAGCTGCTAGAGAATTCATTAGTATTGGAGTTGATACTCTTGAATCTCCTCCAATGAACAATTGTTTTCCTTCACCAAAAAAAGTACCTATAGCCTTTCCTAAATCTAGTGCTAACTCAGGTGTCAGGTCTTTTCCATAAACCCCTCGAATATCATTTTGACGAAACATGTTTTCGTTGATCAAATAACTCATTTTTATCACTCTACATAATAAGAAGCAATCAGAAAGCTGTTTTAAGTTAAACTGTTTTTTGCTTTTTCTAACAGCTCTGTTGCTTGATTTTTTAGTTCTTCTGTTCTTTCTGGAGTAAGTGCTTCACAGAAGAAACGAATATAACTTTCTGTACCTGAGGGACGTATCAATAGCCAGGAATTATCTGTAAAATAACGTTTAATCCCATCAATTTTCACTTCGGATTTAGTTTCCCCAGAGATGAATTCATCCCACTTTCGATTGACAAATTTCATCATTTTCTCTTTCTGCTCTTCTGTTTCGCATATGATTTTATCTTTCATTGCGGTTGTTACTGGGAGTTGATCTACCAACTCTTGAAGAGAGAGCTGTGTTTCATACATCAAGGAAAGAATCTTTAGGACAACCAATAAACTGTCTGGCCAGAGGGATTCATCCTTAAAAAAGTATTTTCCACTTTCTTCATAGCCTAGTTTTGCTCCTTCCTTAAGCATTGTATCGATTATCGCCGGGGGTCCAACTCTGCAATCATACACTTTTCCACCCATTTCTGATGCAACTAAGCCAATTATTAATGAGCTATTTATTGGTGCAACAATTGAAAGGTCCTTTTCCGTCATCAACATTTTTTTTGCAAGTAATGAACCTGTTTGATCCCCCAAGACAACGGTTCCTTCATTTGTTATGAAAAGAACTCGGTCTCCATCAACATCAGTAGCTATTCCAATATCTGCCCCTCTTTCTTTTACTTTTAGAGCTGTTTCCTGAAGTGTGTCCACGTTTGGCTCACTTAATCGTCCAGGGAAGTGATCGTTCTCTTCAATATTGTGAAAATGGACTGTTCCTTTTACAAACTCACTTAATATTTTTGTAAGGAAAGGCGTCATTGGCCCATGCACTGGATCAATCAATACATCCAAATGAGGTTTTTTAGGAAGGTATTTTTGAGCAAAAAGTCT
>DAOWED010000233.1 GCA_030638685.1 Candidatus Heimdallarchaeota archaeon
CCCTTGTGGACAGGGGATCTCAAAAGACTTGATCTTTATGAGGTCTACTACGACAAACAGCCAAACGTCAAACGAAAGTTTCTCGAAAGAGTTGCGAGGACTCGTAGGAAACCCCCACCGCATGCAAAGCGGAGGTGGTGGGTAGTTCATAGATAATAGCCAATAATAACTAGTATCGATCCATAAAGAAATAACCAAAGAGTATATGAAGAGAACCTTGGACGAACTTTACGCCTATTCCTTAAATTTACTCCAGTATTTAGCATTGGGCTAGAAGTTGTTCCAATAATTACTCCTCCACCACCTACTCTGCTACTGAAACCACTACTCAAAATTGCTAGAATTGAAAAAAAAACGAGAATAACCCATCCATATCCGAATAGAAATGCTTTGATTTCTGTTGAACTGAAAAATAATAGTTTTAGCAAGGTACCAAATACCGTTAATGCAGTAAATAAGGTTATACATTGTAATCGATAAGAATTATTGATATGATCAAGAATCCCAATCTTGTCTTCTTTTGGTTCGGTAGGTTCATATTTAGGTTGAGTGTCAGTATAGAGCTTCCCCATAGGTGGTAATACGATAATTAAGTATATAATGCTTTACTATGTAGGGAATAAATAATAATGAAAGAATTGTAAATAGTAATCTTTTATTTTAGAAAGAGATTACTCCTTCAGCAATCATAACCATTATTGCACCATAAATCATCATCCAGAATGAGAAAAGGAATCGGGAGGTTCTGGGAAGGCCTCCAAACTTGCTTTTTTGATGAGTTGGATTATTTCCTTTCGTAAATAAAGGACGCATTCCAGTACCTGTTCCAAGTTTAGGACTGGAAAATTGTAATCCACTTGAGGTTGCAGTCAGATACGCAAAGATTAACAATGAAGCGTAGCCGTATATTAGTAAAAACGAAAATACTGAACTTGAATCATAAAAAAGTATATTGATCAAGATTAACAAGAGTAGAGGTATCGAAAATATAATTAAAGCCACTATTCCTCCTTTCAGAAAATTAAGAAGCAAGTTTTTGTAAAATGGGGGTTTTATTTCTTGATTGTTTTGATCTTTCGTATTATCTTCATGCGTATTTAGAGCATCAGAATAGTGCTCCGCCATAGGTGGCAATGCAACAATCAGGTATTTAAGTTTTTACTACACTCTTTTCTATTCAAATTTGAATTCCTACCTAACATATTTAAGCTGATAATTCTAGAATAATTATAATGCGTTTATCAACCAAAAGTACTTTTTCTCCCGAACTTAAATACCATCGTCGAAGGATAGATTTTCGGCTTATGCGTAACCTTCAAACCATTTATTCGGATGAAAAAGATTTCAACTCTTTTGTTTCAAAGATGCTTGAAATATGGAAAGTTGAGAAAGAGACTTTACCCATGGTTGATCGTGCTGAATTTGCTTATCTTTTAGCTAAAGGATTAGCCTATTCAAGTAATTATAAAGAACTTCTTGAACTTGAACATGAAAATATTCCTGCAGGAGCATTGTCTTGGGTAGCCTATGCAGCTTATATTACGGGTAACTTTACCTTAGGTGAAAATCTGCTTAACCGGGCATTAGAGAAATTAAAATATCAAGAAGACTCTATGGTTGAAGCAGATATTTTAGTTGCCAAAGCCTTTGGTCAATTTCTTGAAGGCAAATACTCACTGAAAAGCTCTTTGCTGCAAGAAACGGTTGACCTTCTTAGTGATAATGCTAAAAAAATCCGCACCCAAGAAACTCAACAAGCAAATATTTTCGGTTTTCTTCTTATTATTTCTTTGCAAATCAACGATTATGGGAAAAGTAGTGAAGTTTTGAGCCCTCTTTCTCAAGCTATTAATGTTGTAGATCGCACCGGAGGGGATCGTTTAATTAAAGGAATGATCAAAAACCTTGAAGGAGAGGCATATCTAACCTTAAACAATCTTCCAGAAGCACATCGTTCATTTTCAGAGGCTCTTGCCCTCGGAGAAGCAGTTAACAATCAATTAGTTATCCTTGAAGCACAGCTTGGTCTAACAATTTCTGAGATCGAAGCCGGTAAATTAGATTTAGCCGTTAGAAAGATTGAAAAAATACTAAATACTGCTTACAAGTTTCAGATAAAACATATCATCTTCTCCTTGATCCTCAAGTTAGGGTCCATTCATCTTGTTAGTGATTCTGAAAAAGCCTTCCATCATTTATCTCAAGCATACAATCTTGCTATTTTTGATCAGAATAAAGTTCATTTACTTGAAGTAACCTATCCTTACTGTCAGCTATTGCAGAAAATGGATAAGCTTGAAAAAGCCATTGAAATTATTGAAAAAACATTCGACAAAGTTGGACATTATGTTCATCCTCTTATGGTTAAATGTCATTCATTGTACGCGTCTTTCTTATCTAAGACCGGAGAAGAAGACAAAGCAACCACAATTGTTAATAAAATTAGCTCTATGTTACCCGAAATTAGAGAAAAAACTGCAGATATAGTTATGATTGAGATTTATCTTAATCTCAAAAGCGTTTTTATAGAAATGAATTATACTGAGGAAGTAATCAACACTTATACTATAATTATTGCCCTAAGTAAAAAAATAGGTAATAATGAGATACTTATTTCTTCTTTAACTGAAGCAACTGAGTTTTCAGTCAAACATGACTACTTTGATATCGCAGAATCTTATCTCCTAGAAACAATTCAGATTCAACAGAAAATAGATAAATTAGAAGGTATAAGTTTACTCTATTTAAGATTAGGTGAGCTATATGAAAGAAAGGACCAGACCAGTAAAGCAATAGAAGCTTACATAACTGGCGTCCAGGCTGCTGATGGAGAAGAAAACCTAGCACTTAGTGGAAAGATCCTCAAATCTCTGACTAGCTTATACATGAAGCAGCATATGTATGACGGGTCAAAGAGCACTCTAAAGATGCTATCAAAAGTAGCAAAGCAACTAGATGACCCCGAGCTTGATTTCTATGTCTTACGTTTAGGCACAACGGTTCATTTAGCAAATAAAGAAATAGAAAAAGCTTTCAAAGTTGTTAATGAGGCAATTAAGCTTGCAAAAATTGAAGGAAAGGAAAGTAAGGAGTACGACCTTAAACTTACTAGAGCAAAAATTTTGTATGCCAAATATCTTAAAAACTCGAAGAAGGAAATTCTTACACTCATAAAATCAGATATTGATGAGTTAATTACTAATTCATCAGAATATCAGGCTTCAGAAGAAGAGCTCAAATTCAATTTACGTATTTTGGGAGGATTACTTCTTTCCCTTAATCAAGGGACTATAGATGATGGATTGGCTTATTTCTCTAAAGCACAGTATCGAGTTAACAAAAAGTTTGAGGAAAGTTATGCTCAAGTTATCCCGATCTTGGGTAGAATTAAAAAATGGAAACAAGACAGTTTCCTGGGAGATAGAAAAAAGGCAGAAAAAGAACTTAGAAATGATCTTGTAACAGCTATTGATCAATTATTCGTAGATATTAGTCTGCTTCATAGTAGTTATTGAAAGCTTCAAACTAGCTCTTTAGTTTGACTCTTCAGAACATTGATTAAGTCGCTTTTTTTTGTAGTAATAATGACTGAACCGGAGATTGATTCTTCTGATTTTAATGAGGAGATAGATCATATTCTAGAACCTTACGTTAAGTCTTGGTTCATTCAAACTTTTCCTAGAGGACTGAATATTGTTCAACAAAAAGCAATACCTCAGATCCATAAACAAGAAAACACTCTTATTTCTAGCCCTACCGGTTCCGGTAAAACGCTTGCTGCGTTTATGTCAATTATTAATGCTCTTTCAAAAGCAGGACATCAAGGCGAGCTTGAAGACACCGTTTATTGTCTTTATATTTCCCCGTTAAGGGCATTATCTAATGACATCAACAAAAACTTAGTTCAGCCTCTGGAAGGTATCCAAAAACATGCCCAAGATATGGGTATTGAAATGCCAAATATTACAAAAGGTCTACGTACAGGGGATACTTCTCCTCAAGAAAGACAATACATGACTCGCAGACCTCCTCACATTTTCATTACAACTCCTGAAAGCTTGGCCATTGTTCTTTGCGCCCCTAAATTTAGAGAATCTTTTAGAACGGTTAAATGGGTCATCATTGATGAAATTCATGCACTCGCTGATAATAAAAGAGGTGCTCTTCTTTCCCTTTCCCTTGAAAGGCTTGATGCATTCGCTTCAAAGAAAATAACTCGAATTGGCTTAAGTGCAACGCAAGCCCCTCTTGTAGAAATTGGTCATTTTCTCACTGGTTGGGGAGAGAATATTCAACAATGTAAAATCATACAAGAATCAAGTATCCGAGCCCTTGACCTTCAAGTAATAAGCACTGTCGATGATCTTATTCATGAAACATTTGCCATGATTGAACAGGCAACCAATGAATATTTGCTCGAGTTAATGTCCAGTTACAGATCAATGGTAGTTTTTACCAATACCAGAAAAAGAGCTGAAAGAATTGCTTTTCAGTTGAAAGATCTTGTTAGCCCGGAAGAGAAAGAAACAATAGGTGTGCATCATGGATCACTTGCTAGAGACGCAAGATTACATACTGAGCAAAAATTAAAGGAAGGAGACTTAAAAACCGTTTTTTCAAGCACGAGTCTTGAGCTTGGTATTGATATCGGAACTATCGATATTGTGGGGCAAATAGATTCACCAAAATCAGTTTCATCAGCTCTTCAAAGGGTAGGACGATCAGGTCACTCAATGGATAGAGAAGCAATTGGTCGAATTATTATTTTTAACAGGGAAGAACTTGGGGAATGTGCTATTATTGCCAAAAATTCTGCTGAAGGAATTATTGATAGAATTGATATTATTAGGGAGCCTCTAGATGTTTTGTCCCAATCAATTGTTGGAATGGCTGTTGAAAAAAGGTGGGACATCAATGAAGCTTATGAAGTTGTTAAACAAGCCTACCCCTATAAAGATCTAGAGTATGATACCTTTGTCTCCTTAATTTCCAAACTGGCTTCTGGTGGAACTTCTGATGAAAGCTGGAAAAGGTCAAGAATCTGGTATGACCAAGAGAAGAATCTTTTCGGAAGAAGAAAGATATCACGACTCACATACTTAATGAATGTTGGAACAATCCCTGACACCACAAGTTGTGAAGTTATTCTTGAGCAATTCAGAACCAAGTTAGGTACCTTATCTGAGAAATTTGCTGAAAAAATTAACCAAGGAGATATTTTTGTTCTTGGTGGAAGAAGTTACGAGTTTGTAAGGACCTCCGGAGATAAACTTATTGTCAGAGATGCACCGGGTCGTTTACCTACAATCCCCTCTTGGGCTGGAGAAATGCTTCCACGATCATTTGACGTTTCAATAGAGTTAGGTAAACTTTATGGATTCATTGAAGGACTGCTTCTTGAAGAAAAACATAAGGAATTAGAAACTATTCTGACTGACCAATACTATTTAGATAAACACTCCTCAAAGGCTCTAGTAAGCTATTGTGATGAACAGTTGACCATTACAGGAGCTCTTCCTTCTGATAAATTTATTCCAATTGAGAGATATGTTGATTTGGTAGGTAGAACAAATATTATTTTTCACTCTATTTTTGGAAGAAGAGTTAATTATGCTCTATCTCAAGCTTACGCTGGTTCAATTGCAAAAGAGCATGAAATTAACATCGGAGTTAGTATTACCGATAACGCTTTTGTTCTTGTTTTCCCATTTGGTTACAGTTTATCTCCAGAAGACATTCTAGCACTTCTATCTTCTACTTCAATAAGACCAACCCTCAAAAAAATAATCAGAGATTCAGAGTTATTTACTCATCGTTTTCGACATTGTGCAGTTCGAGCCCTTTACATCCTTAAAAATCATCTTAAAAGAAGAAAATCAGTTGATGAGCAGAAAAGGTCTGCTAAATCACTCTTGGAATTTCAAGAAGAATATGTTTCTGAGATAGTTGAAGAGGCATTTCGTGAGATTTTTGAAGAGGTTATGGACATCGATAATAGTATCCTAATTCTTCAAAGAATAGAAATGGGCGAATTAAAAGTCAAAAGCTTACCGATAAGCGGTGTTCCTTCACCTTTTGCACACGAAGTACTTCTTTCAACATTAGATGATGTAGTCACAGTAGAAGACAGAGGAAATCTTCTCAGGGAATTACATAAGCAAGTTCTAGAAAGAGTAATGGATTTAGGAGATGAGGAAGGTGATCTTTTACCGGAGGAATCTCTCACAGAATATTTTAATCAGAAACAGAATCAACTAATGCACTCTATTGCTGAATCAACAAACAAAGGTGAACAATTAACAAAAGCTCTTACAACCTGGGGCGTTTTCACTCCAAAGAAGGATCTTAGTTCACCTTCACTTAGTAATGAGGTAAAGAATGAAATACTTGAGCTAGGGGAGAAAGAAATAGAAGAGGGAAGAATTTTACAATTTTTCACCCCTGAAGAAAGATGGGTTACACCTGGAAAACTAGAAGTAGCTTATAATATTTATGGGGAAGAATCTCTTTCAAACTCTCAACAAGACCTTCTGATTGAAAAATATAATACAGAATATTCAATCGCTAAAACCATAGAACCAGTAGAAGCCTTGAAAAAAGCTATCACTAGTTATTTATCAATCAATGGTCCAACATGTGCCTCAAGATTAACTCAAGATATAGGAGTATCTGAAACACAAACCTCAGAAGCAATAAAACAATTACTTGCTGAGCGACGATTACTAGCTGGTAAATTTATAGAACTTGAAGAAACACCTCAATTTATCTGCTCAAAAGATAGAGAAGTATTGCAAAGCCAAAGAGCTGAAAAAGAAAGGATCTCTAAAGAAGCATTGATTAGATGCAAGCTTAAACAGCAGTTTTTACTTGAAGATGAAATGCTGAGGGGAAAAGGTTCAATTCAAGAGCTGCTAAGAAGATTAGGTCCTCTACGCTCAATCCATGACTTTTCATCCAGAATAGCTGATTTTAGTGTTTATCAACTTCAGCAGTTAATTAGAGACGGAGAGATAATTCATGGGAGAATTCTTAGTGGAAGACTAGCTTTTGCCCTACCGGAACAAGTACAATTACTCTCCACCATCTTTGAGCCAGAAAGGGAGATTCTCCCATTTGAAACAAAAATTCTGGACATTATCAAAGAAACGGGTCCTATCAATAGAAAGGAGCTAATTGATTTCTCCAAGATGGACTCTTTAGAAGTTAGTAGCGGAATTCAATACTTAGAAAGTAATATGCTTATTTTTAGACATACAATTGGCAAGATTCAAACACCTAGTCCGGAGTTAAATGTGCCAATTTTCTTTATTGGTGCTGATCAGGCAACTTCAGATTCTCACGAACGAAAAGATGTAGCAAAACAACTGGTTGTTAATGTTGTACAAGGATATGGACCAATTGATATCTATGAAATTCTAAGACGGGTACCTTTAGAATATGCTGAAGTCGAGGTAATACTTACTGAACTATTGGAACAAAGCAGAATTATAACAAGACAGATTACTCGAGTTGGAAAGCCGCACTATCTTACTTCTGAACAACTCAGCGAACTTCTTCAATTTACTAGTATTGAAGAGTCGGGTAGAATACAACCTCTTAAAGACGAAATAATTATCTTAGGAACCCAAGATACCTACTTATTAACAGAGGGAGAAATAAGGTTAAGTCGTTATGGAGGATCATCAAATGAAATTGTCTTAGTCAATAATCAAATTATGGGCACAATTGAATTTGATAAAAGAAGCCCCGATCTCTATCAACTTACTGATCTCAAGATTCGTTCACAATTCAGATATGATTATTCATTACTTCATCAACTTGCCAATAAAATTATCAAAAACGCTTCCCGTCACCACCTTGCAACAGTTGTTCAAATTGAAGAAATAAATACTAAAGGGATTTTGGATCGAGCCAACAGAACTATTTTACTAGCATTTACAAGAGCCAATTATTCCCAGTCAAAAGGTACATTAATTGGAGGAGGACTCTCCTCTCAAACATTTAGCTCAAAAAAGATAATTCAATATTGGTTTGAAAAACAAAAACCTACTTTAGTAATAGCTCGTGACCTGGGAGAAGAACTATTAGAATTTATAAATCAACAACAAATTATCAAGTTATCTCATTTATTTGACCGGGTACCTGGAATAACTTATAGGGATGTACTTAATCAGTTAAATGAACTTCTTTTTAACAAGAAAATAGCAGTAATTAGAAATAACTGGGTTCTTTCACAAGAAATCTGGGAATTATTGAAAACTCAAGCATTTCTTTCAACTGAAGACTTACGTCTCATAAAGAGAATATCTCCTTCTCTCTCAGGAGAAGAAGAACTGAATGAGAAAATAATCACTAGGAAAACAGGTTTGGATAAGGCCAATGAAATAATAGATATTTTGGAAAGAGGAGGGATCATTCAACGAAAAAGTCTAGAACTACAAAATAGAGTTAACAAATGGAATGTGCTTGAAGAAATTGAAGTCAAAGTCAGCCCTATTTCGCATGAAATTAAAAAAGAACTTGTCCAGCGACTCTTGAATGCAAACTCACCCACTTCTCTTGAAAATATTGTTCGATTAGTTTCTATTATCTGGAACCAAGTGAATCAAACAGTCCTTTTCAGGATATTGTTTTCTCTTGAAGAGGAGGGGCTCCTTAAACATAGGTTAATTGAAACAGATCATACATTATATTATTACTGGAAAGAAGATCTTGATAAAATTGCAAGCCTTACCAGTTTAAAGGATCAATCTAGTTATCTTAGTACTTGGTGGGGTGATGACCCTCTCCTCTCGGTATTCTTGTCTAATATTGAATTAGTTGATTCATTTTCATCTAACAAAAGAGTAGTCATCCTCACTCCCCAAAGTATTGCATTTTACAGTTACAAGAAGCGCAATGGGAGTATGGTCATTGACAATATTTCTTTTCCTATGGAACTTCCTAGCCCCGTAGAGATAACTCGATTTCTATCAGAGCTTGAAAGAGAAGCGTTTAGAAACCATGTTACAAGTTTAAAGATTGATTTTCTAGATAACCAAACCATTCCTTACTGGCTTTCTGAAGAGATTATTGGAGAAGAAGAGCATGATGGAGGTGAAGAAGAATGAGTGAAAATCTACGAGAAGCTACACTTGAAGGAGTGGCTTATTATCGTCTAAAAGCATCCAATTTATCGTATCTTACAAAAGGGCAATCATTTCATGATGGTGAAAAAATATTAGAAAAAGCTATTTTCTTACCTAACCTAAGAGCATTAAATCAAAGATTAAACATTCAAAAAAGTGAATCTCTTCTAAATGTTGGAAAGTATTTATTATTAAGAAAACGGGCTTTATGGGTTCCAATACATGGTAAAAGAAAATTGATTTCTTTCTCAAAGCTTCCTCTCATTATTCAAGCCTATAAACAAGTAATCAATTTATCTCAAGAACATGAAAAAATAATCAAGCTATTGGATGAACCAAAGCCTAAAGAGGTGATTCTAAGTGAGCTTTCATCAAAGAAAGCATCAAAAGCTTTAGATGAGCTGATCTCTAACCTCTACATCTTACAAATGCCAGGCAAAGAGAGAATACTCAGGACAAGAGAGCATATTATCAAATCCTTCGGCGACAATAAAGAGTGGAGAAATACAAGTAATGCTCAAAAAACTCTTGTTTTAGAAGCCATTGAAACATATCAACCTATCACTCCATTTTCTTTAATGCAACTTCTCAATATTAATCCTACAGATTTTGGTAGAATTGTTCTTGATCTTACTGCTGAAGAGAAAATTACTCGAGACTTTAGAGTTAATGATGAGAGGGGAGAATATTACACTACCACAGATTTTGTCATAGAAGATTTATATTCACTAGAAACTGATGAAACAAAGTATTTGATTTTAGATCATGAAGACCCCTTTACCCTTACTTGGAAAAACCATGAAAAATGGAGATTTCAAGACCTTCCATATGTGTTGTGTAGCAAAGGAGTTCCTATAGCAGAATTCCAATTAGCTCGACAAACTCATAGAACGGATCGATTATACGGAGTTAAAACCTTCAAACAAGTAGGTAGATTACATAAAGTATCTCAAGAAGAGTTCAAGAAAGCGATTGATATGTGGACTATTATTACTCATCAAAAAATTGATATTTCTGCACTTGCTAAAAATAGAAGAAAATGGATGCAACAATTTATAGCAATTTCACACCAACAAGGATTTTCTCTCAAGGGAAGATCATTGATCAAACAATTTGAAGCAACTGAAGAGGAAAAAAGTGAGTTTGACTGGTCAGAAGTTTTCCCAATCCTATGTAAGCTTCAAAAAATAGGCTCTTATAACCTTGAGGATGAAAATAAGTCAAATTATCTACTTGAAAAAATAGGACAGGTTAATAATCTTGATTCTCTTCTGATGAGACTTTCATCCTCAGGAACCATTGATTCATTTCTTGAAAGTGAGAACCTTTCACAATTGCTAACCATCAAAGGATTAAGTAAAAGATCAGGTTTTATTTCAAGCAGCCAAAATGAACTCTATTGGAATGCATGTGCCCCTGAGAGAAAAATAGAACTTAATTTTATCGAGAAAAAAATCTTGAAAATTATAGAAGCAAACAAAGATGTATCTGAAGGCTTGATTAGAGATGAAGTAATGATTACAGCAATCCAGCTGAAAAGTGCGTTGAACTCAATTGAAAAAGGGGGATATGTTGCACGAAGATTTCAAAAGGGAGGAAAAGGAATATTAGTTTATGAGATGAGA
>DAOWED010000221.1 GCA_030638685.1 Candidatus Heimdallarchaeota archaeon
AACCATTAATTCCAAAACTCATTAATAATTCTTGTGGACGCACTCTTGTCGCTTGCTCAATTTTTTTTTTACTCAGTAATATCTTAGCAAATTCCATTGCTTTGATATTACAAGGTTCTTAACCAGTTTTAGCTTTCATTTAAACCATTAATACTTTATCTAAGGAGTTGTACCATTCTAGAGTTTTAGTAAGACCTTCCTTAAAGGACGTTTCTGGGCTATAATCAAGCATTCTTTGAGCTTTTCTAATTCCTGCTAGAGTGAAAGGAGAATCACCCGGTTGGTTTGGTTTAATTACTCGAGAAACTGTTTTACCTGTCACTTCTTCAATAGTTGAGATGAACTCAGAAAGGAGTACTGGAGATGAGTTTCCGAGGTTAAAAACTTCATAATTCCATTGAGCAGTTTTTTCCATTGCTGAAATGATTCCATTGACAATATCATCAATATAAGTGTAATCACGACCAGAACTACCATCACCATATTGAATAATTGATTCTCCTTGTAAAGTTCTATGAAGAAAAATATAAGGAGCCATATCAGGTCTTCCTCTGGGACCATAGACTGTAAAAAATCTTAAAACCGATGTTTGAATATCATAAAGAGAATGATAAGTGAAAGCTAAAGCTTCTGACATCACCTTACTAGCGGCATAGGGGCTCATGGGGTGAATAATAGAGTCTGTTTCCTTAAAGGGCACTTCTGTTGTTCCTCCATAAACAGAAGAGGAGGAAACAATAACTACCTTGTTAATTCCTTTAAGTCTACATTCTTCAAGCAAGGTTGCAGTACCGTGAGCATTTGTGTGAATATAAGCCAATGGATTTTCAAGGCTGTTTCTTACACCGGCTTTAGCACCTAGATGAACTAAATGAGTTATAGGGTGGCGATCGAAAACCCTTCTTGCAAAGTCAGAGTCGGTAAAATCTCCCTCGTAGAAGATGAAATTAGGATGATTTTTAAATGTGGAAAGATTGCGTTCCTTAACCCAGCGAGGGTAATAAGGGTCGAAGTTATCTAACCCTATCACATGATAATTCCTCTTGAGCAAAGTTTCACAAGTATGGCTTCCTATAAATCCCGCAGCACCCGTTACTAAAATATATCCCGTCATTTTATCAGCAGCTCCAATAATAGTTAGTATTTTTATTATTTTTCTATGGTGCTAGATTTTTACTAGCTAAATTAAGAAATTTCTTCGGCAATGGCATATTCTGGACCTCTAATTCCTTGACTATTTTTGGACATTATTTCTAAACCGAATGCTATTGCGAGAAATTGGAATGCTTGAACAATAAGTATTAAGCCCGCTAACACAAAAAATTGAACATCAAAATCACCCAAAAATTCAAGATCCCATATTCCTTGAACTATAGCCATTAACCAGCTAATAATCCCCAATAAAAAGACCCAGTTAAAGAATTTGAGAAAGAACCTAAAAGGACTGTGACCTTTTTGAAAAGCCACATTCAATGAAATCAAATCTGTAAAACCACGGTAAAGCCTACCAGAACCATACTTTGTCGTTCCTGCTTTCCTTTCTCTGTGCTTAACAGCCACTTCAGTTACTCTATATCCTCTCGAGGATAATAAAGCAGGGATATATCTATGCATTTCCCCTTTAATGGGTAAATCTTTCAAAGAATTAGCCCGATAAACTCTGTAAGTGCAACCAGAATCATGAATTGGTACCTCATTTAATCTTCTATTTAGGAAGTTAGAAAGCTTAGAGGGAAGTTTTTTCAAAAGACTGTCTTGTCTGTCTTTTCTCCAGCTACAAACAACATCATATCCTTCATCTAGTTTTGCTAGAAGTTTAGGTAATTCACTAGGATCATCTTGGCCATCACCGTCCATTGAGACAACTATTTCCCCTCTTACATTGTCAAATCCGGCTTTCAATGCGGAAGTTTGTCCCCTATTAGTTGCTAAGTTAATAATTCTTAATTTACCTTTGAATAAAGGTAGTTGTTCCTTTAACACTTCTAGAGTTTTGTCTGTTGAGCCATCATTTATTGTGAGAATTTCGTAACTATATTGTTCCAAATTTTCTTTAAGCTCTGTTAATAGCTCTGTAATTGATTCTTCTTCGTTATAAACAGGCACAACTACTGAGAGGTAAGGTTTTTCTAATTCTGTTTTTGTTTTTTCTGACGAACTCAATTTGAGGGGTTCTCCTTTATCATTATGAGGTAATGGTTTTTAGGGAATAAGCCATTAAAAAGTCATCTAATAGTTATATTATAAGTATAATGGTTCTCAAGCAATGATAAGTTATTTAATTTATTTAATCTAAAGATATGTTTGAAATAGAAATATTCTTAGAAAACATATTACAAGACAATCAAAGTGAGTATTTTGCCGTCTCAAGCCACTGTTAATAATAATTGGTATGAAAAAATTCGTACATTCAATTTTTGGGAGAATAACCTTACCAAAGTATGGGTAATTGGTATAATATTGAGAATTATGTCAACTCTCCTTAATCTAAGCTATATTGATTTTAACCACTTTAGGCTCCCTATAGCAAAAAGACTTGCTTCAGGTGAACCAGCTTACATACCTATAACTAGTGAGAGTTTATCAGTAAATAATCATATGCCGATTTATCCCTATATTTCAGTTTTGATGTACTTATTGGCTTCACCTTTTAATTCTGACCTTTTTATGGGATTAATGATTAAGCTACCTTTAGCAATTGGTGACGGGTTAATTCCGATTGTGATCTATCTTATTGCAAAAAGACTTGATTATGAACGAATAGCAGTTAGTAGCTCAGCAATTTATGCTCTAAACCCTATGACCATGCAAGAGGTTTCATATGCTCATTGGGATGGGTTAGCTAATCTTTTTGTTTTACTCGCTATATTGTTTATACTATATGATCGACCGTATATGGTAGGTTTGTTGATTTCAATTGGCTTTTTTACAAAGCAGTTTCCCTTATTCTTTTTAGGAGTGGTTTGTGTTTACTGGAGAAATGATATGAAAAAATTGCTTAAAGTAGGTTTTTCATTTTCTTCCTTTGGAGTGATTCTTCTGGCATTAGTTCTTCTTCCTTATGGAACTTCTTTATCTGTAATGTATGAAAGCATAACTTATCACCCGATTTATCAAGGAGAAACTCAAATGGATGCTGGTGAAGAAAAAACACCAAGTGGAATTATCCAGTATACAATTCAAATTCTTCGATTTCTTTTTGGGGGCGATTTTAACGCATGGAAAGTTGTTTGGATGATTATTTTGGCTTTTATGTTAGCATTACCACTTGTTCTTTTCATGTTTAATCCAGAAGAAGAAAACATAATCGCAATTGTCATTATTCAATTAATTCTTCTAAGTGTCTTCTTTATTTCGATTCATGATCAGTTTTTAATATGGCCAATCCCATTGTTAGGCTTCTGGCTTTTCAAAAACGAAGATAGGCGTACTTTTAGAGTTTTTATCTACTGCTCTTTCACATTACTTTATTTTGCGCGAAAATTAGATATTTTCTACTTCACTGATCCTTTATTAGCTATAATAGGAATAATTGTCATTTTAGACTTGCTTAAAATGTTGGCTCAAGGAGTAACTTTAGAGGATTTGAAAAAAGCTTGTTTAAATCCACTTGAGTTTTACAAAGGAACCTACTCAAAAAAAAAGCAATAAAGTAGTTAAGAATGAATAGTTGGTATTTATACTTGAAAAATAGCTAAAAAGTCATTTAAGTATCAATTGGTTCACTAACTAATTCATCATTTTCTTCTTCTTTGGAATCATGAGAATTAGTTGTTAGAAATGATGAAACGAAGAACCCTCCAATTACTGATGGTATAATTATTCCTACAAAGGTTTGAACTAAAGTAATAGTTGTTACTGCTACTGTAGCATAACCTAATCCTTCAAGTAACAAAATATAAGCATAATCTCTGGAACCTATTCCCCCTATTGAGATAGGTAATTGTGAAATTAATGCTGCTGTAGAAACTATAAAGAAAATGATATACCAGTCTGAAAGATTATTTAACTCTAAATCTAAATTGTAAGCAGCAGCTATGAATACAAACTGCAATGAAAATAAAACCCATGCTAAAAATGATAAAAAGACAGTCAGAAGAAGTATCTTTGATCTTTTAAGGTAACTTCTAAAAGCTTTTCCAAACTCTATCGTTACTTGTTCAAAATTAACACCGTTAGAATTGGATGAAAATTTGGCGATAAATCTGTTCAGGAAAGGATCGAGTCTATTGACTAATGGGAGAAATTTTTCAGAATTAATAATTGTTAAGCAAGTTAAAACCAGAATAAAAGCCATCATAGCAAGGATCCAATCAGTTTTAATGGGGATAACTCCTGCCTTTTCAGAATAATACATTAATCCAAAGAAGCTCATAAAAACAACTGCAAAGGTTTCAAGAATACGATCAGTTATTACAGACATAATTGCTATTCCTGAACTGATTTTCTCTCGAGTAACTAATAGAACAACTTTTACAGCATCTCCTGCCTTGAAAATAGTTAACATCGAAAAATACATTGCTATTGTATAGTAAGCTGTTCCATCCTTGACAGAGATTTTATTTAATTTAGGATCAAGTAGAATCCATCTAATCACTTTAACGATGAGTGAACAGAAAGAGATTATTATTGCGATGATCAAGTACCAAATATTGGGTGATAGTGCCTTATCAAGTACATCTGTTGTATCTGCTCTTAATAAAACTGAGGCAAGTAGAATCAAAGTTATTATCCATGCAACAACCGTTTTCCATGACAATCGCATAGAAAACAGTAGAAATAGTCCTTATATATATTCATTGTTTCGAACAGAATATCTAAATGAGGCAGTAATCAGTAGTCTTGCTCCCTTTTTAGGAAAACTCGATATTTAAATATGATTAATTAATTTGAGAGATAATGTATGATTGTATAGTACCTGTTGGAACATCTGTGAAAAATGCTCCATTGCTAGATTATGCTCGAAAGTTATATGGAGAGGATATACTAAGTAAATCACTTATTCCGATAGATGGTCAGAAAAGCATGGTACAGTACGTAGTTGATGCAATTAATGATAGTAAATCAATTGGAAAAATAGTTATTATGGGATCGGATCCCTTTGAGCTCAATTCTCAATTACCTGTGGATTTTGTAGATTTTGAAGGCACTCTATTTGAAAAACTCCATCGCGCTTCAGCATACTTTGTTGCTAAAGGAATCACTTCCAAAGTAGTTATGATTTCTTCAGATATCCCTCTTCTTAAAGGACATATGATTGATGAATTAATTAGCGAATTTGAGGGAAGAGATAGGAAAGAAGGAGAAGCCTCCTTTTATTTCAGTATTATCAAAAGAGAAATAATGGATAAGCGATTTGGAATAAACACAAGAAATTATGCTCAATTCAGAAACCATGAAGTTGCAATTGGGGATGTTCATTTTGGTTCTCCGTCAAAATTCATCGAAAATAAGAAAATCTTTTATCAGTTATTAGGAGTTAGAAAATCAAAATTTCGTTTAGCTAAAATTGTCGGTTTTATAACTTTAATCAAGTTTGCTTTGAAGAGACTTACAATAAGTGGTGCTGAAAAAAGGTTTTCAAAGATTACTCAATCTCAAGTTAGAACAGTATTCACTTCTTACCCAGAAGTAGCAATGGATGCTGATACAATAGACCAATTAGAAGTTCTAAAAAAAGAATTAGAAAAAATTGCAGAATAAAATAAATAATTTGACAAGATTCCTTTTATATTTACTTTTTCTTCCTCTCTACCATTTTATTAACATTAATTAATTATTCTCAATTAAGGTGAAAAAGAAGATTTTGTCTGAAAAACAACTTGTTGCCTTTTAGAAAACTTATTTTAGTAGGGATATAAAAAGAAGATAACAACTACTTTGTACTTGAAAATAATCAACGTGATTCTATGAATTCATCAAAAAACTCCAAAAAACGAACTTTCAACGATGAGAAAACAGTTCAAAAAGTGTTTTTTTCAGACGCTAGAAAAATGGAGATAGAAGATGAATCAGTACATTTAGTAATAACTTCTCCACCATATTTCAACACTAAAAACTACAGTGAGGATACTTCAGGGTCTGATCTTGGGAATATTAATAATTTTGATCTATGGCTAAAAGAAATGAATAAGGTCTGGAAAGAATGCTTCAGAACTCTTCAACCAGGACGAAAAATGTTCATCAATATTATGAATCTCCCTATCTCTGAAGGAAAGAGCTTTAGGATGCTTAATATCGTAGGTAGAACAATTGAAAACTGTACAGAAATAGGTTTTGTGTTTAAACGTGACATTGTTTGGGAAAAAACAAATGGCGTGAAGGCTCATTTTGGATCATTTCCCTATCCGGGAAGTATTCTTCTAAATAATATGCATGAATTTATCCTTGAGTTTGAAAAACCTAATATTAATAATAGACAGAAATATCGTCATCTTTCTAAAGAAATAAAGGAAGCCTCTAAGCTAGATAAAGAATTTTGGCTCTCTCTTAAAAATACTGATGTTTGGAGAATGAAACCTCATCCTAGTGGCTTAGGGAAGGGAAGAAACCATCTTGCTCCCTTTCCGGAAGAGTTACCATATCGAATTATTAAGGCTTATAGTTTTATCTCAGAAATAGTACTTGATCCTTTTTTGGGTAGTGGAACTACTCTTAAAGTAGCTCAAATGCTTGAAAGAAATGCTATTGGCTTTGAAATTAATGAGAATTTTGCAGAGTTAATTGAGGATAAGATGAAAGAAGAAAAAAAGATAAAAAGGAAAAAAGTAGCAAAAAAATGAACTGAAGGAACTTCCGTAGTTCATATTTGGCTTGTCTAGCTATTGTTTCCGATAGATTCCCAAGAAACATATTTACCCCTTCTTCTTTGAACGAGGACCTGTCCTTGGTTTCTCCATCTTTCTTGTCTTAGGATTGCTAATCCCTCGTCTTGTATGTCTTTAGGTTTCAATTGTTCTTTTATCTCCGTTAAGGAAGTACCTGTCGAGGTTAACTCATTAAATCTTTTCTCAAAAAAAGCTTCAAAAAGTGTAGGATCAACAGTTTGAGGTTTCATATCCTTTTCTGCAAAAAGAAGTAATTCTTCTCGAGGGATATTACTTAAAATAATTTGATGCTTTTCAGCCCCTATGGAACCAGAACAAGCTTTTTCTCTCTGCTCAATAATTTCTCGAAAACAATTCATACAAAAAAAGTTAGAACAAACTTGACACATTTGCCAGCCATCAGCTAATGAATCACCTAAAGATATCATTTCATTGCATTCATAGCACCTGATACTTATCTGATCATCCACTTCTTCCATCTTTTTTTCCTCCTTACAATCCTTATAGTCCTTACTGTTTATACTAGAAGTTTTTCCACTTCTACCATTATCTCTTCTATACTTTCTTGGTCAAACTCTATTTCTGTTTTGTAATACAAGGCTATTCTTCCTCTAGCTCTTGAAATATAACCATTTCTTTCCAATGCTTGCACAGCGTATCTTAAATGAGCTTTTTTGATATATTTTTTGGAGGTTAGTAGTTCTTCAAGGTCAGAATACCTTGTAGATTGAGCTGGGTCCTTTAATGCCATATACATAATTACTCCTAATACTCCCTCTTCTTCCTCTGTTAAACCTGTAGGTCCCCCTAGAAGTGATCTTAAACAAACCCACGTTTCATCATTATATTCATACATTTTTACATGAAAACCAAGTGGATCTACAAGTAAGCCAAGTTCTTGAAAAAATTGTTCTTCAGCTTCTTCATTCAAATTATAAAGAATTTTTAATTTTGAAAGTTGCACTCCATAAACTTTACGAGGGTATGTAAATTCAGGAAACCAACTACTAAGAAGAGCATTGATTATGGACGCTTTGTTCTCTTCAGTTATCAGCCTCTCTTCTTCTGGGATACTTCCCTCTTGATCTGTTACCTCCAAAGGATCACTTGATACTTCAAGAATGTCCTCAGCTGGCTCAATCCCTTCATCGATGGAATTCTCGTTAGTCTTTTCAGTGTGCTCTTCTGATAGATGAGAAGATGATTTCTTTTCTTCAAGATCGTTTTGTTCGTCCATAACTGATCACTCCTCGCTTTTTCCCGGTCTGATTACAACGCAAGACATGGTTGATTCTTCATGTTTAAGTGGAGGGTCATGGAAAATTATTTCAATATGGTCTTCTTCTTCAATCAGTTCAAAAACACCTTCTCTGGCTAAAACTGATAAAATATTGGCTTCATGACTTGAAAGTTTATTTAGTTCTCCTTTACTGAATTTTTTATCTCTTAAACTATTGATTAAATTCTGCCTTATTGAAATGGCTTCGTCAGGTGAAAGCGGTGAAACAATTAATTCATCATACTCTTCCCTCACTTCTTCTGGTTCAAATTCTTCATCTATCATTATTGTTTCACTGATAATATTTTTTTCTACATAGTCATCTATTTCTTTTGATTCACCCAATAAAAATAAGTTTAACTGTTTATTTTTGTGAACTATGAAACGAGCAGGTTGAGCTCTAATAGCTACTTCTAGTCCAATTAAACGTAATTGATTACCCGTATGTTTTCTTTGAAGAAGAAGTCGTAACTCTCTTTGTTCTTGAAGTTTCCCTAACAGTGCGTAGCTTCTAGCATCTAATAATTTCTGGATGGAAGAAGACAAGTGAGGATAAAGTTCTTCAAGATATGATCGATCTTCCTCAGATTCGTTAATAGGTAAAGGGTTTCTAAGTCTAAGTGATTTTCTCATTTTGGCTGTTAAAGAACTCATTTCTTGAAGAATGGATGCTTCATCAAGCTCTGATGAAAAAAAATCTAACTCATCTAAATACTCATCTAACAAATCCGTTTCGTCTTGAGTTAGATCGTCAGAGCTAGAAGAATTAAGATGATCATCAGCTTCTTTGGTTTCTTTATCGGGAGACATTAAATCACTTCTATAATTAGTTGTCAAAATGACATTATTCTATAGTAAAATTTCTCCTTACCTAATATAAAGTGATCGAAAAGGCAAATTTCCAATTCTATTAAACACAAAAACTAACAAAAAAAAAGAAAAATTTTATCCTAGAAAAAAGCTTAAGCTAAATTATCGGAAAAAGGTAAAAATAGGCTAAAAAAAAGTATCTTTTAAGTAACTTTTAAAAACACTAAAGAAAAAGTAAACAACGGACAGTAAAAAAACCAACCAGAACAAAAATTAAAATAACTTATTGTCTTAATTTAAAAATCAATTAATAATTATAACAAATAAATCAAAGAAAGGAAATCAAAATGTCAGAAGAAGAACTTAACTTTGCTATCAAAATTCAGAATTGTGTCGCCACTGCAAACTTGTTTACAACCATTGATCTCGTTCCATTATTTCAAAGGCTGCTTGACAATGCAGATTATGTTGTCAATTACAATCCCGATCGTTTCCCAGGTATGATCCTTAAAATTAAAGACCCAAAGATTTCATCATTAGTATTTTCAAGTGGTAAAATAGTTATCACTGGAGCCAAATCCGATGCTATGGTGCACGTAGGTCTTAAAAAACTAGTTAAAATCCTTAAAGCAAATGGAACCACTATCACTGAAGAACCTGAAGTTGCAATCCAAAATATTGTTGCCTCCGGAAACTTCAATAAAAGAACAATTAACCTTGAACTAGCCGCCATGTGGTTAGATCAAAGTATGTATGAGCCAGAACAGTTCCCCGGTCTCATTTATCGTTTAGATGTTCCCAAAACCGTCCTCCTTCTTTTCCAGAGTGGAAATATTGTCTGTACAGGTGCTAAAAATGAGGAACAAGTTTATGAGGCTTTCAAAGCAGCATATGCAAATGTTGATGAGATAGAAGCTTTCGATACTTAATAAATCGTTTAATAATTGGTTTTTCTCCTTCCCTTTCTTTTTAATTTTCTAAAATTTCTTCTATTTCTTGATTTTCATTTTTCTTTTCCGGATTACTCAAAGCTAGTACCCAGTGAGTTATCAACTCACTTTCTGAAATTCCTATAGTGTCAGGGCAAATAACTACAAATTGTGGGATGATCTCTTCATTTTGTTCTCTGGCTACCTCAAATGATTTTTTAATCATATTAAAAACTACCACTGAATTACCGTGGTCTAACCTTTGGTCTACTTCATCGATAGCGTGTATTGGTGAATAGGTTAAAGAGTGAAATGCGTTAATGATGGCATTAACACTCAGTACTTTTTCACCGCTTGAAAGTCTCCTGAAATCAAGCCAATCTTTCTTAGAGGTTAATCCATCTAAATGTAATTCCGTTTCTCCGGGTTTATCTACTTTATCCAAATAGAGTCTGAGTTTTCTAATGTTTGATTCTTCAAGGAATAGACTCACTCTTTTCTGCAAGGCAAAAATGAGAGTGTAGAGTTCTTCAGCCCATTCTTTAAGTCTTTTTTCAACATCTTTTTTGCAGTTATTGATGTGTTTTATTCCTTCATCTACTTCTTCTTTCAGCTTTTTTACTTCGTGTTGTTTTTCTTCGACTGTTTGTCGAGTGATAGGATTGCCAATAATTGCTCTTATTTCTCCCTTAACTTTCTGAAGTTGATTGTTTACCTCTTCATACTTTCGTATTTCTTCAGGTTTTGCACCCAATTTTTCAGCAACTTCTAGCACTTCTTTTACTAGTTGTTCTTGTGGGGCTATTTTTTCGCCTAATTGTTCTATTTCCCTTTCCACTTCTTCGTTCGTTCTGAAAAGAAAATTGAATTCTTGATTATTTGTGGTCAGTTGTTCCTCGAGTTTTTTAAGAGTTTTTTGTGCCAGTTTTTGTTCCAGAGTGAGCTCTTCTACTTCTTTTTTCTTTTCTTCATACTCTCCTCTTTTTACGGTGAGCTCTTCTTCTAGCTTCTTTACCTGTTCCTCTATTCTCAAGTATTCTTCTTTCTTATCTGAGATTAGGAAATTTTTTTGTGCTTTATCTACTGAATATCTTTGAAGTTCTTGGTTTAATTCATGTCTCTTTTTGGAAAAAGTACTTCCTTCTCGTCTTAAAATATCATCTTCTTCCTCTAGTTCTCTTTGAGTGGGAAAATTGTCATCTATTTGGTGATCCTTTCCTTCTTTTCCTAGTTCTAACGTGTAAGGTGCAGGTGGACGAGTGAATGATCCAAATTGATTAACATAAAATGAGCCGTTAGCTGTAAGAATAGGTATTCGAACTTCTCTAGCTATATCGACGAACTGGTTTGCATCTCTTCCTTCCTCTGCGACCACTCCTCGTACTCTTGCTCTTAAGTAAGCTAACACTCTTTTAGGGCCTTCCAACAATTCGCTGGCAGAATTATAAAGGGGAGTTGATCTGCTTAATATAGTCACTCTCTGAATTCGTGATTTGGTGCTATTATCATTTTCAAATTTAGCAAAATCTTCATCATCTATTCTAGTTATACTAATTGGAGTATCCCTTTTTGGAAACAGCTCTTGGTAAAGTTTAACTCCATCATTTAACGCTGTTCGTGTAATAGCTATAAAGGCAAATAATTCAGTTCCGATAAATCTGTTAACTGCTTCTTTCCACTTTTCTTCACCGTTCTTGAGTTTAATTATTTGATAGATTGGCCCTATAATTTCCCTATCCAATTCTCTCTTAATTAACTCATTTCTGAATTGCTTACTTCCTTTTTCACCACTTTGTTCTAGTCTTGACCCTCTTGAGCTGGTTCTAGAATAAGTTTTTGTATCAAAATCAGCTATTTGTTGCTTAATCATTCTTCTTCTTTGGATAATTTCTTCTTCTCTTTGATCCAATTTATGAAGTTCTTTAGCTATTTCTTTTTCTCTAGTCTCTTTAGTACCTTCTCCGACGATTTCTAACTGATTCTTTAATCCGTCAAGATCACCTCGTACATTTAATTCTTGTCGTGTAGAGGTTTTTAACTCTCCTTCTAAGCTTGAAGTTTTATCTCTTAGATGGTTCATTTCTTTTGTTTTTTCTTCAAGAGTATCGTCCAATGAACTAATCTTAAGGTTTAATTGTTGCTCTTTTTCTTTAAAATCACGGATTTTGATATCAAGTGAATCTATTTTGAGTTCATTTTTTTCCTTTATTTCCACTCGATTCTTGACCTCCCCTTGTAATAACCTTAGTTCTTCTTCTCTTATGATTACTAATGCCCATCCTTTCTCTAGCTCAAGTTTCTCTTGTTCTTTCAGCAGCTCTTCTCGTTGCTGTAACATCTTCCAGCGTTCGAGAATCAAATTTAAGGCTTCTTCATGAGCTTTGTAAACAGCCTTGATGGGTCTTATTCTTTCTGATGAATCATTGTAAAATTTCATTGCGTCAAGGAGCTCATTTCTTACCTCGTCTAAGTTTGTAAGTTCCAGTAACCGTTCGAATTTAGCTCGTGCTGATTCCCCTGAGAAAACTTCTACTGTATGTGCACCGGTGAAAGCAAGTTCATTATCAGCGTTAATATTAATCAGTTTTAACATTTCTCTAATATCTCTTCTTGAGATTCTTTCACCATCGATTGAAAATTTATCATTCACTGAATACTTAATTGCTTGATTTGGTCGAATAGAAACACCAATTTTAATAGTATCTGTTCTGAGAAGACGATTAAAAACCTCATTTTGAAAACTGAGCATTCTTTTACCATTAATTAGAGGGTTAGTTATATCAAGGGATAAATCTGCAGTGTCACCAAAATTACCAATCATTTCCTCATTAGTTCCAATTCTAGTAGAACTATGACTTCCCCCTAAGCAAAGAATAATTGCTTCTAAAATCTGGGTTTTACCAGAACCATTTGCTCCAGTTATTAGAGTAATGGGTGAGGCACCTAAATCAATTTGGGTGCTTCTATGAAGCTTATAATTATTGAGTGTTAAAAGGTGAAATAATAAAGGTTTCAAGTTTCCTTCAATTAAAAACAGAAAGAAGGTTATTAATAGTTTTTATCTGTCAAGTTTTTTCAATAGACTTAATTAACTGTAAATTCTATTCTTGTTAGGTATTATGAGTTTTGAAGACTACTTGAAGAACCTTGTTCCAGGACATGAAGCTCTTCTATACACTATGGCAATTAAATATCGGTTTACTGAAGACCAGATTGTTGACCTTATTAATGATTTTCTCAATCGTAACCCTTCTTTTGGTGTGTTAGATCTTGAAAAAGGTATTTTTACGAGATTAAGACAAGTTGAATCTCGCTCATCGTCAATTGAGACAGTTTTCACTAAAATAAAAACCAAACACGCTATAACCTTAAAAAAACTCAACCTTCCAGATACGATTGATTATTTCGAAATTGCAAAAGGACTTATTTCTTCTTTTGAAAAACTGGTTGATCTAAAAGGGGGATTAAGGGGTTTTATTACTAGTGAGAAATGGGAATCTTTGGATATAACAAATTATTCAGAAGAGCAATTAGATGAAATAACTAATCAATTAGCTATTCTTTCACATATTCCACCAGAGGCCGGCAAAATTATTGGTGATCCTATTACTTGGTTTAATATCGGTATTATTTCAGGAAAAATGAAGCTACATGATGAAGCAGAGGCGTTCTTTAGATATACTATATTACATAATTACAACTATATCCTTGCTTGGAATAGTCTTGCTCTAACTTTGAAATCACTCGAGAGACTATCAGAAGCTGAGGAAGCGATAAGAACAGCTTTGCAGTTTGATGCCCGTTTTGCAGAAGGATGGACAAACTTAGGAATAATATTAGCTACTCAAGCAAGAATAACTGAATCTGAAGATGCTTTTAACAAATCTATAGAACTTGAAGTTACTTATGCCCCTGGCTGGTCAGGATTAGCAGATTTATATTTCAGTTTGGATCAATTAGACAATGCAATTTACACCTATAAGATTGCACTTAGACACGGAACAGCAATTGAAAGTTATTATATGCTCGCAACAGCTCTTCAAAAGAAAGGAGAAAATAAGGAAGCAGCGGAAAACTACAAAAAAACACTAGAATATGAGCCTGAGAGCCATTTTCTTTGGGTAAAATTAGGTGATTGTCTTAAGGATGAGTGGCCATTTGAGGCAGAGGGGGCATATAATAAGGCAATTGAATAT
>DAOWED010000065.1 GCA_030638685.1 Candidatus Heimdallarchaeota archaeon
AAAGTGGACCCTCAGTAAAACACCTCATCAACCTCAAGACGAGTGGAAGAAAAGAGTTTCGCTTGAGTTAGCTGGCCATGTTCTCTTGAGAATGGCATCCAGTATGGATGATAGGCTAACTGGTTGGCTAATTGAAGTAGAAGGAGATCTCTTCGAATATCGTTTTGATAAGACTACTATCCAAAAGAAAATGGCTATATTAAGAGCCCTTTTCGGCATAGAGGCTGTTTTTCTATTGAAAGACTTTGGCAGAGTAATAAACAGAGATCTGAAAAGAGAGTTTGGTCTTTCAGAAAGCTCAAGTATACAACAAAGACAAGAAATAGTTTATGACGCCGGAGGAATCGAAGCTAGAAGATCGGTAAAACGAACTATTTCCGACAAGGGAGGACAGAGAAGGCTAATAGCCGTTCGTTTTGATAAGGCGACAGATCTTGTAAATAATAAGAAGGTTTTACTTGTAGAAGGATTTGCTGTTGCTCCACTTATGGTTTTTAAAGGGACGATTAAATCCTCTTTTGAAAAACAACTCAGGCAAAAACTTCGAGAGACAAAAGAGCAACTAATCTTGTTAGGTGAGAAAAACCCTATAACTGACATTCTTGATAAAATTACTACAAAAATGAATCGGGAAATAGAGTTTGCACCATTAGATGGTTTTAGCATAGAACTACTTGGAGAGAGAGCACAACAAGATTTTGACCTTTATCCACCATGTATACTTAGGTTAATTGGGGATATGCGAGTTAAAGGTTACCTTACCCACGAAAACAGGCTCCAGTTAGGTTTATTTTTGAAAGCAATGGGAATGTCGGTGGATGATCAACTCCGTTTTTGGTATGAATATTCAGTTGATAATGTTGGGATAACTTATGAGGAGTTCTTAGATAGATCTCATGGTGGTTATCAAGTTCGATTCCTTTATGGTCTTGAAGGGGCAGGAACAGATTACAAAGCTCAAAAGTGTAAAACCTTACAAAATCGTTATTTTTGTTTTTTCAAACATACAAACATCAAAAACATCGTTACGGCTATTGAAACCCGTTTTTTTGAGGATCACGAAAAGGAACCATTGGATCAAATTACAAGTACAATTTTGTCATCAGTGACGAGAGGATACTACGGGGAAGCGTGCTCACGATATTTATCTTTATTATCTGTACCCGCAAAAAAAGCAGGTGGATCTATTTATCATCCTGTCCAGTATGTTCAAAAAGCAGTCAAGAAAACTGAAGGAAAAAAAGTAAGTGAAGACCAAGAAAAAACAGATGAAGCAGATCCAGAAAAGGAAAATGATCTTTCAAAATCACAAATAGAGGAGGAAAAGGTGAGTAAATGAGTGAAAAAATAACCAAAAAAGATCTAAGGGAATACTATGAAAAGCACTTTGACGCTAGCCAAATGCTCCAAGTTATGAAAGATGTTCCTTTTCACAAAAGAGAGTTCGGGTTTGAACTTTCAGAAGGTATTTTTATTAGAAATCGCTCTTTTCCAACTGTAGAAGAATTTAAGGAGTTTTTAATCTATGAAGCCCCCTCTGCAGTTTATATCGGGGCAATTTACGAGGATGCAGTTAAAAGAGACAGAACTATTAGAGATGTAGCTTGGGAAGGGCATGAATTGGTTTTTGATTTCGATGCAGATGAATATGATGCAGTTCGTACTTGTGGCTGTAAAGGTGCTCAAGTGTGTATAATTTGCTGGTCATTAATGCAAGATGCCGCGTTATTTATTGAAGAAACGCTACGTAAAGACTTCGGTCTTAAGGATCTTATCTGGACTTTTTCTGGGAGGAGAGGTATACATTGTTGGGTAAAAGATGAGGTAGTAATCCCTCTTGATCAAAACCAGCGTAATTCATTGATAGGTTATTTAACATTAATTCATGACCCCAAAGGAGAGCAAAGAGTGGAACTTCCTTCTGATTATGCAAGGCCGTTATATGAACGAATATATACAATACTTGGTTCATCATTCCTAAGACATACAACAATAGAGGAACTAAAAGAACTGGGGCTTACAAAAAGGGAAGCTGGGGTGATCTTTGAAAGAGTAAGTCAAACAAAAAGACGATTTACTCCTCGAGAAATCCAAAGTTTAATTTCGTTGGAGCATGAACAAAAGTTCATAGAAAGAGCTATTCTCATGAGGGCTGCACGAATAGATCATAAAGTAACCATAGATATTAGACGATTACTTAGATGTCCTGGATCTATTCATGGGAAGGCAGGAAAACCTTGTATTATTATAGAAGGACGTATTGCAGATTTTTATCCAGAAGATGTGCCAACTCTAAAGGAAATACTCGAAAAATAGTTTTCTCTGCTTTTAAAATCAGGTTGTTAGAAAATGTCATTCCGCTCTCTTAGGCCATTTGAAGTGATTGGTTCGATAGTTGTACTCCAGAGAAAAGAAAATGAAACAACCGATCATCTCGTTAACAGAGCACATGAACTTCTTAATCTAAAAAATGTGAGAACAGCAGTTGTACAATCATCAAAAGTTGATGGCGTAGAGAGAACACGATCATTTGAGATGCTTGCCGGAGAAGAGACACTATCTACAACCCATAAAGTGTATGGGTTATCATTTAGCCTAAACTTGGGTGAAGTTTTTTACTCAACAAAATTAAGCTTTGAGCATTTCAGAATATCAAAAACCATTACTTCCAATGAGCGAATATTAAACCTCTTTTGTGGAGTAGGAGGATTTACTATTTTTGCAGCAAAAACCGATCCTAGCATAAAGGTTGATTCGATTGATATCAATCCTCATGCAGTAAAATGGGCAAGAATTAATGCTGAAAGAAATGGAGTAGCTGATCAATGTTCCTTTTATGAGGGAGATGCCCTCACAATCCCTACTAAGAAGTTTGCAATGGCAACCTTTGATCGTATAATTCTTCCATTACCTCTATTAGCAGACCAAGCCCTTTTAACATCTCTTCCTTTGTTAAAAAAAGAAGGATGGTTGCATTATCAGTGCTCAATTCGACTTCCTCCAAAAGAAGACTATTCTGAAGCAGCTTTGAAACATTTTGAGAACATCTGGCAAAAGGCTAATTTTCCTTCTGATTGGGCTTATGAGTTGTTTTTTTCAAAAATTATTCGTTCCTTTGGACCTCGAATAAATCATATGGCTCTTGATTTTAAAATAGAAAAGAGCTAAAAAACTTATTTTTCAGTCAAAAAGAGAGATGAACTGGCTCATTTCATAAAGGTCTTCTAATAGCCAATTATTAAGCTGAGCCCACAGAGTACCACTCAATATTTCTTGAAATACTTGAGACGCAGTTGTTGCTTTTGTCATCACACTAGGATCATCTATTCCACTATAATGGTCTGGTGCATTAAAGATATGGCTAACTTCATGCTGAACTAAATTATCAACCCAACTAGTCCTTAGATCTGTTCCTGAATAATCTGATCTTCCACACATAATAATCCAGTTAGAATCAGTAGAAACTATTCCGTAATGTTCTCCTGTATGAGAAGTCATTGCAAGCAAGAGGTCGTACCCGTGGTTGAGATCATTTCTCCCTGGGGAAACATGCCAAGTTTCATCATCTAAGCCCATTTGACTAGCTATTTGCTGACTTGCCTCATCTCTTAAGACATGCAAATTTATTGTTTCAACTTCCCTATCCCAAGATAGAGTGGTTAATGGTACAAGTTTAACACCCAAAAAAAGTTCAAAATAATAAGAAGCTTCTAAAACACTGGTTGCTGCCTCTGCTGCTCCATAACCGATCTCTGTCCAATTATCATCAGCTATTACCACATTTACTGGATGGTATTGTTTCATGAACCATATTTCATTGATAATAAGATGTATTTGGCTTGAAGAGTTAATTTTGAGTGTTAGCTCATGCTGATTGATAATCCCTACTGGTGAAATTGTTGATAGAGTTTCAAAGCTTTCATGAGGTATTGAAGACAAGTCTACTGCCCAAATTTCCGTTTCTCCTGCCCATAAACTAAGAAAACAATCACCTGATGTAATATTTGCTAAAAGCTCAATCTCAAATAATGTAACGCTGGACCAATTAACCAGCTGAGAAAGCTCAATTACTACCTCTGTATTATTTTCAGAAATGATTTCAAGAACGGATTCCTCATTGTATAGTCCTGCTTCAGCAGTCGAATTTAAGGTTAAAATAGACCAATTTTCATCTCCTCTTTCAAAATCAGGATTAATTATTAAATTCGTCTGAGAGCTGAGAGTTATATCTAATACTTGATTTAGATTTAGGCTGTTAATTGTTTTTTCCCCCTCAAATGCTATTTTATGAAGATCATAGCTTCCTTGACGAAGTGCAAATATTCCATCTGTACCAATACCCCAAGGATCAAAATCGACTTTAATTGTATTTTCTAGTAATGATCCATTGACAAAAACTGATTTGGTTTTTGATGAATTAATTATTGTTCCATTGAATGACAGTTCCAGTTTAAATGTTGCTGTGAAAAAAGCATAATTTTCGCTATCATTGACTAAATCTAGAGTTATCAAAGCAACTATTTTTTCTCCTTTTTCTACTTCTTGAGGAAGAGAGACATTTTCTATGGAAAGTTCAACTTCATTAATTGGTAGCTGATCTCCTTGATCTATTGGTGGAAGATCAATATTGTCAATAGGCTGTTCAATCTTTCCATCATCTTGATTATTCAAAAGAATCATACCAAAGGTAGAAACTAGTATAATACTAATTATTGAACTAGTGATTATTTTTTTGGAAAGCAATCAATACACCATAAAAATTCAAACTTAATAATTTCTTACAATGAACACAGAAAAACTTTTGCTAATTAGAACCTATGAAGCAATAATGTTGTTTTATAATTCCCTGAACCAAAAAGCAAAAAGCCTTTAAAATGGAGAATGTTATAGTATCTTGAATTGAAATGAGAGACAAGATCGATTATTTTTCAACTGACCTTGTAGAAAAAGTCATACAAACAGCTAAAAAAGATGGAGTAGTTACTGAAGAGGAGAAGGCTATCATTTCTCAGTTGGAAATTGATGCTCGTGAGTTTGAAGCTGAAGTAAAGAATATCCTATCTTCTGGAGTTTCAATGTCACAAGAAGAATTGGTAAAGAAGATTGAAAATTTCAAAATTGAAATGATCAAAAAAGCCATAACTTGTGCCTTTAGTGATGGTCGTATTTCTAAAGATGAAAATGAACTGCTCAAAACAATGATAGACTTCGTTTCAGAAAAGTAATTTGATGAACTTCTTTCCTTTTTCCATCATTCTAAAGCCTGATTAATTGGTACTTTCGAGATAAATCTGAAAATTTCTTTCCAAGAGCAGTCGGTACATCCTTCTGTTTCGAGTTGTTTTAGAGTTTTGAAGTGCTCATTTTCGCCTACCTTAATTAGTCTTTGGCATTTGCAAAGGTATTCTTTAACTTCTTGATTAATTTCATAGGTATAGAGAGCATCTAGGAAATGACTTGGGTAAATAGGCTCGCTATCTTTAGAAACCTCTAATCTGTATAAATCGGTTTTTTCTCCACCATCTAGGTACTCATTGAAGTCAACCCAGTGATCAGTAACATTGAGTTTATATGTTTTGAAAAGCTCATTTATCTCATCAGATGAGTAATATTCACCTTCTTTGACTGCAAGATAAATTACAGATGGAACATCATCTCTTGTACATTGAATTGCTCTTCCTAAGAAAAGATCCAAAGCAACTTTTGTCTTTGGAGGTTCAACATAGACTGTTTCAAACTGATTTTTTAGAACACCTATCATTCTAACTCTCATATCATGTACAACCCATCGAACCTGTTTTTGAGAGCTCATATAAGCTTCAAATAAATATTCACTTATTCGGGGGTCGATATCTGCTACAACGGTTTCCTTAGTTGTACTAATTAAAATAGCTGCAAC